>DATGJV010000840.1:0-7040 GCA_035295005.1 Ktedonobacteraceae bacterium
CGGCACACAGGCGGACGTTGTGAACAATGTCGTCTACATTGGCTCCTACGACCGCCAGGTTTACGCACTGAATGCCACCAGAGGCAGTGTGTTGTGGCACTTCCAGACTCGTGGTCGTGTTCTCTCAATGCCAACACTCAACAACGGCGTTGTTTACGTCGGCTCGGATGACCGCAACCTCTACGCGCTCAACACCACCGATGGTACAGCAACATGGCACTTCTCGGCCAATGGTGGTATAGAAGATGCACCAGCGGTGGTGCAACTGAGTTAAAAGGAAAGCTGAACAGGGATAGTGGCGGCAATGTGGGTTGCACATTGCCGCCACTATCCCTGTTCAGAGTTTCTTTTTTGTGACATGCTTCACTTTGTTCCACAAAAAAGTTGTGTTATACTATGTTATAGGAGATTGTTTCGTTTAGTAGCGCATGGGCCGGGCTAGAGGAGGAAGCGCCGGTTGACGAGGAGGAGGCTGTTCGGACAAATCAGCGGGGAGCCTCCAGGGTATTCACTACCCTGAGAAGGGGACGCACAAAGCCAGTCGGCAACGGCTGGGACAAAACGTTCTCAGTGATGTCAGCGGGTGTACATGCTCAAATTGCCGAACAATTGACGTGCGCCTGCTTCCAGAAGAGAGGATACCCGACCTATGTGCGGTATCATTGGCTACGTCGGCCCACAGGGAACCGATGTCACTACCATTTTGCTTGATGGCCTGACCAAACTTGAGTATCGCGGCTATGACTCCGCGGGCATCGCCGTCTTAACCACGAATGGCACGCTTGAACTGCGTCGCCGCGCCGGAAAAATCGCCAATCTCGTCGCCTCAGTCGAGAATGGTTCGCGTCCAGCCGAGGGAACGCTGGGCATTGGTCACACGCGCTGGGCTACGCATGGCCGTCCCAACGACACTAACGCTCACCCCCATCCCGATTGTTCCGGGATTATTACCGTTGTCCACAATGGCATCATCGAGAACTATGCCGAATTGCGCTCGCAACTCCAGGATGAGGGCCACACATTCCGCTCCGAAACGGATACGGAAGTGTTGTCCCACCTGATCGAACGGTACTACACTGGTGAGGCTTCGCATGACCTTGAGCAGTCGGTGCGACTGGCTCTACAGCGCGTGCATGGTTCATATGCCATCGCCGTGGTTAGCAGCGAGCAGCCGAATTTGCTGCTCGGCGCACGTTGCGGAGGCGGCCCGTTGATCGTCGGGCTCGGCGAAAACGAGCAGTACCTCGCGTCCGATATTCCCGCGCTTCTCAAATATACACGGCGCGTTCTCATCCTGGAAGAGGGCGAGATTGCCGTGTTGCAGCCTAATAATGTCGCGCTTACCACGCTCAACGGTACGCCTATTGAACGCACTCCATTGACGATAGAATGGGACGCAGAGGCGGCGGAGAAAGGTGGCTACCCACACTTCACGCTCAAAGAGATTCATGAGCAGCCCGAAGCCATGCGTCGCGCTCTATTGGGACGTGTACGTGACGGGCAGTTGCATCTTCCAGAGTTGGAGCGCATGCAACAGGCGGACTTGCTTGCTGGTATCCAGCGCATCATCATCGTTGCCTGTGGCACCTCGTACCATACTGGCTTGATTGCCAAATATGTGATCGAGCAGTGGGCGCGTATTCCGGTCGAGGCGATTACGGCGGCGGAGTTCCGCTACTGCAATCCCATTGTGGGGCCAGAGACGCTCTGTATCGCCGTGACGCAATCGGGCGAGACGGCGGATACGCTCGTTGGTATTCGACAGGCACGCGAGCATGGCGCTCCCGTTATTGCCGTGACCAACGTCGTCGCCAGCGCCATCACCCGCCTCTCGGACGCGGTACTTTACCTGCAAGCCGGCCCTGAGATTGGAGTGGTCGCCACAAAGACCTTCATCAGTTCTCTGACCGTTCTCTACCTGCTGGGACTCTACCTCGCGCAACTGCGTGGACGTATCAACGATGAGCAGACTCACGAATTACTCACGACATTGGAGCGTGTTCCGAACCAGATTCAGCAGATACTGGACGTGGCGGACAGTCCCGAAGACGCCATCGCGCCGTTGGCGAAGAATTACTCGCATGTGAGCAGTATCATGTTCATCGGGCGCGGCGTCGGCTATCCCACGGCGTTGGAGGGTGCGCTCAAGCTCAAGGAAATTTCCTACATTCATGCCGAGGGTTTCCCTGCTGGCGAACTCAAACACGGCTCCATTGCCCTGCTCGACCCTGACACTCCGCTTGTCGCCGTCGCGACCGATTCGCATGTTTACGAGAAAGTGGTGAGTAATATCCAGGAGGTACGCGCCCGCGACGCTCATGTCCTCGTCGTCGCCACAGTCGGTGACGAGGCCATCCGCCAGCACGCCGATTCCGTCTTCTACGTCCCCGCGACGCTGGAAGTATTCAGTCCCCTGTTGGCAAGCATCCCCTTGCAACTGTTTGCTTATCATATGGCAGTTGCACGAGGCTGCAATGTTGACCAGCCGAGGAATCTGGCAAAGTCGGTGACGGTGGAGTAGGAGACAGTTGGTAGAAACAATGTTGTAGCAGATAAATAAAGTTGTTCCGTTGCTGGAAGCGAAATGAGAAACACAAAGCACTTTGTATATGCTTTGTGTTTCTCATTTTTGATCCAACGGGCCAATTGTATGCGTTAAAATAAAGATGGACAGGGGCTTAGATAAACAAGCATCAGGCTGGTGTCTTTTGCCAGAATGATTGACTCATAGACTTCCTCGCTGCTGAGAGATGTGATAGTATGAAGAATAAGTACATCGAAAGGGAAATCCATCGTGCAAGAAACTGCCGCGCCGCTACTTACCGCCTGGCAAAACTTTTATGTCATCGTCGGCTCCTCTGCCGGGGCACTGATTGGATTGACGTTCGTGGTGATCACCTTGATCGCAGGCTCGCGGGTACGAAGGTCGAGTGATCCGATTGCGGCCTTCAGCGCGCCAAACGTCGTACATTTTTGCGCTGCCCTCCTCGTCGCCGCGATTCTCTGTGCGCCCTGGCAAATACTCTGGAATGTTGGCCTCCTGCTCGGCATCTGCGGCCTGGGGGGAATGATCTACGTAGTCATAGTAGTACGGCGTGTCCGCCGCCAGACTGACTATACGCCGGTGCTGGAAGACTGGTTGTGGCATACGGTCTTTCCGCTCGTTTCCTACACCGCACTCGTCGTCGCGGCGCTTCTGCTCCTGAGCAATCCGGTACCAGCGCTGTTCATCACCGGTGCCGCTACGCTTCTGCTCCTGTTCATTGGTATCCACAACGCATGGGATACCGTTACCTACATTGTCATCGCGCAACCCCAACCGGAGAACAAGAGCCAGGACTAGCATAGTTTTTCTGCAGGTTGCGTTATTTGTGTTTCCTTATGAGACCTGTTCTCTCATAGACATCACTAACTGAAAACTGGATACCGAGACTTTCCAGTTGCGCCTCGTCCTCCAGAATGTATGTGGAAAACGTCCATCTCGTCTTTTCACGGCGATAAACTTCTATCTCTCAATAGTCCGTAGTTATTCTTCTACTACCACAAGCGCGTGGACACGTCCCATCTGGAAATTGTCGGGCCAGTGAATGGGTAACTCTTCCCAGCTACTGCCTGCATTGGTGGAGCGGAAAATGCCTTTATTGCTGCCAGCGTAAAAGACTCCCGGTTCGGCTGGATTGGTAGTCAGGACAAAGGTCAGCAATCCTTTGTCCTCCGGCAGACCTGCTCGCACCTGTTGCCAGGGACTGTTATGGCTACGGCGGTATACTGCTGACTCTGCGCTCATTGGATTATGGGCCTGTTGCGGACCGTGTGCCGCAGATATGACCATTGTGCCAGGATCAGCGGGGTCAACTGCTACACTCCAGAGGTAATGGTGGTTGAGACCTTCATCGGGCCGGTACCATGTATCTCCACCATTATCGCTCTCGACGAAGCCATTTCCTGGGTGCATAAAGCCATCTCCGGCAGCGGAATAGAGGCGATTGGGCGCAAGTTTATGCATTGCTAAGGTGTGTGTATCAAAAGGCCCATCGGGTTTTCGATCTTCCCAGGTTTCACCCCCATCGAAACTGCGAATAAGCGCACCTGCTTCAATCGCCGCATAGATACGTCCGGCTTGTAATGGATCGGGTGTCATCCAGCGAACGTGATTCGTATATGGACGAGGTGGAAAACTCCACGTTGGAGCAGAGGGTAACTGACGCAGGGTTGCGAGATCACGCCATGTTGCTCCATCATCCTCCGAGCGGAAAATGGCGCTTGGCTCCGTTCCTGCATAGATGACTCCATGTCCATGAGCATGCTCTAATGGATTGATGGCAACCGATGTGACCTGCTCATGAATGGTGTTTGTTCCTACGTTTTTCCACGTTATTCCAGCATCGTTACTGTGCCACAAGCCCTGACCAAAGGTGCCACAATAGACCTCTCCTGGTTGTTGCGGATCAACGGCCAGACATTGTGTAGCCAGGCCAGTGAGTTGCGGATCAACAGTCCATTCCCCACCTTGCTGATATGCGATGATCAGAGCTTTGTTCGTTGCAATGTATAATTTTTTCATCCCATACCTCTCTTTCCGGCTGAAGGATAGCATTTTTCTGTCGGAAACATCCTGTCCTTTTGAACAGGGTTTTTAGCCGCATAATGTAGAACAGCAATACATCGGCAATGATTTACATGTTGGAACGAGGAGTCGAGAGCGAATAAAGTTCCCACGCAATGCCATCGGGGTCATGGAAGCTGATGTACCTGTCATGGGTTTCTGGATCTTCCTCAACACCATTGTTGGGTACCTCTCCCGCATCTAACTCCTGCTTTAGAGCTTCCAGAGTGCCTGGGTCCTCTACAGCGAGGGCGAGATGATCCAGACCGACGCGAAACGGATCGAAGCGATCATGCCGAAAAGAGTACGAATCGGCATCGGCCCCATACAATCCGATCAGTAATCCGTATACGTTAACCAATACCGCGTTATCTATTTCTCTCACCAGCTGGCATCCGAGTGTGTCAACATAGAAGCGTTTCGCCCGCGCTAGATCGGTAACTCTCAGTCCAAGGTGGCTCAACCCATGTGCGTTCAACTTCATTGCAGTTTCCTTTCATCGCTCTTCATGCAGACACTTTCTGCATTCTTTATGAATATATAACAATCCAGGCCGGTATATCATGCCCATTTGTTTGTGTCAAAAAAGGAGAGCAATGTTTTCGTTCTCAACAACGGAAGGAGCCAGGATAGAAGGACATCGTGTATAGCTTTATTTAACGAGAAGCAAGGAAGCAGAAAAACTTAGAAAAAAGTACTATTCAAGACGTTGATATGTTAGAGATGTTGTTGTAGTAAACTGCTAGCATTATAATTATCAAGGGTACTGCTAAAAATTGCCATCGAGGGAAAGTATCGCAATGTCTGAATCATTTAGTTCTAACTATTCAGATAATGGCCTGACTCCAAAGTTGCACAAGAAGCCAAATCCTCTTGAAGCCTTCTTTAGAAATCTTTTTATCTCTTTTTTGCTCTTTCAGATTTATCGAACAAATTTCTTATCTTTGCTAAAACTCCTTCAAATTCTCGGATTAACTCCTTTTATGTTTATAGCACGTAAAATCAATAAGCTACTCTGGAGGAAACAGGTACCACCTTCATATAAGATCAAGGATAAAATTGAATCAACCACTACACAAATTTATTTTTCTCGTAGCAAGCTCACAGGTATCGATCTTTGTATGAAGCTATGGCCCAAACGGCAAGTTGGGGACAGTAGTCAAGAGGATCCCAGAGATCAGCTAAAAAATTTACTCGAGGGATTGTCTTTCAATCGCCATTTCGCGCCGGGTATTTATCTTGGTATTGCACCTGTTGATGCAGGGGAAAATGCAGAAAAAATTTTGCGAGGGGATTTAATCATTAACCCAAATCTCAAGAATTTGAAACCAGGCAAATATGTAATAGTAATGAGAAATATACGAAAAGAATGGAAACTGGATTACAAATTACGTATGGAGAGAAGTGATCTGCGGACAATAGAAGGTATGGAATTTCTTGCCAGGCAGATAGCGGATATGCACGCAGAACTTGAACCGTCACCAGAAGAAAAAAATTGTCCTGATATCATTGCTTCGAAACTTGCTTATAATATAAAACGGCTGAAAGATGCGATAAGTATGGCAGGTAATGCAAGCATGTTGGAAGAGTATGATTACATTTGCAGAGTTATGAACGACGCAAATTATAACTTTTCAAGCTATTTTGAACAGAGGCGGCGTAATGGGCATATTAAAAGGTGCCACGGAGATCTGAAAACATCAAATTTATGGGTATCGCCCCGGCAATTACTCCCTAGAAAATTATTTGCCTTCGATTGCATTGATTTTAAATTCGATTTCTGCCATATCGATACTCTAAGCGACATAGCAATGCTGGCAGTAGATATCCAACAAGTGCTGAGTGGGTCGGGTATGAATGATAAAGAGGTCGGAGAACTGAGAACTCACTTCCTTGATTCCTATCTCAAAAAAATGCAGGAAGAAGATAACTATGCAAAGCCTTTATTAGAGTACTATATGACTGAAAAGGCAATGGTATGCTCATATGTAAGCTTCCTCCTTGATGATGCGCCCGATCTTGGGAAGATTTATTTTTCCATTGCCTATCAATTAGCTCAAGACTTAGAGAAATCGCTTGTTCCTACCAATCCTTACGAACTAATCCAGTTCTAGCCACTCAGGATGGGCAAGCGAGTAGATGCCGCCATAGCGATTTTCGATGATATCAATATTGTCCAGGTTTTCCTCCAATTTTTTGCGAAGCTTGTACAGGCGTTGCGCGAAATTCGCTCGATCGGTGCCTCTTTCCCATGCTCCATGTATAAGCTCCTGTTCAGTGCAAGAGTCTGCATGTTGCAGGAACGTTTTGAGTAGGCGATATTCTAACTTGGAGAGTGAAATTTGCCGAGTTTCCGTGCCTGGGCGAGTGATACGCAACAAGTGACCGTACTCTGATGGAATATCTTCTTCCCGGATAGATTGTTTCGCATCTG
>DATGJV010000841.1:0-4476 GCA_035295005.1 Ktedonobacteraceae bacterium
CTTTCTCAGCAAACGCTCGCAATTCGTCGTAAGCATTCGACAGGATGACGCCATGACCAGACATAATGACCGGACGTTGTGCAGTTTTAATCAATTGCGCGGCCTGAGCAATCGCCCTGGCTGATGGCGAAGAGCTGCTGGCCTCACCGCTAGAGCGACCATATTTGTGCGTATTACTGGTGGCCGAGGAACGATAGAATGTCTTGCTAAACTGGACATCTTTCGGCACATCTATCAAGACGGGGCCGGGACGACCACTCCTTGCAAGGTGAAAAGCCTCGTGAACGACATCCACGAGATCTTCGACATTATGCACCAGGAAATTGTGCTTGGTGATGGGTTGCGTCACACCAATCACATCGGTTTCCTGAAAGGCATCGCGCCCGATAAAGGGACGAGCCACCTGTCCAGTAATTGCCACAATCGGCGTTGAGTCCATGAACGATGTGGCAAGCCCTGTTACCAGATTGGTTGCACCAGGGCCACTTGTGGCAACACAAACACCTACCTTGCCGGTTGCGCGTGCATAACCATCAGCAGCATGAGCCGCAGCCTGCTCATGTCGCACCAATACATGGTTCAGAGCAGGATACGCTGTCAGCGCGTCATAGAACGGCATAATGGCACCGCCGGGATAGCCATACAGCAATTCCACGCCTTCGCGCAGCAGGGCCTCGCACAGAATCTGACTGCCGGTGAGTTCGCGTACTTCTTCGTGCTGTGTCTCCCCGACGCATTGATGTGTACGAATTGATGCAGCAATCTGCTGCTCCTGTGATACTGTTGCGATAATACTCATGATAACTCCTTACAATTCCTTTTGCAGACAATAAAAAAACGAGAACCTGCCATAATGGGAGGTCCTCGTTAAGGTTACCTGCTTTGGATTGGTCGCTTCGTTGCTTCCGTTAATCTCCCTACACTGTATCTGGGTCTAGTCCTGTAAGTTGCCCTACCAGACGACTAATCAGTCCGGTAAGGCCGCTAAGGCTAATAAGTACCACAAGGGATACAAGAAGGAGAACGGTTACAAATAGCACGACAACAAATAAAGAAACCGACGTTAAAACGCCGGTTCCAATAATGATTGCGCTTGTAGCAGCAGAGGCCATACACATTGCAGGCATGGCAAACGCGGCAGAAGGCATACGAGGAGTACGGTCTTTACCAGCAAACATTGCTGGCTGATTCTGTGTACTCGACGATGCCCATAGAGCCGACATGTTTTCTACTCCAATTGCTGTTACGAAACTGTTTTTTTCTACTCAAAAGTTGTTTGCGTGAATGCTCTACAGCAACCTCGCCGGAACAATTCACATAACTCTTACCTGTTGTTACATAGGATACACGCCAGAACTGTGTTTGTCAACACCAAAATGACCGTATTCTCATTGACGTTAGTGGATTCCTTCGCTATACTGCACTCAGACAATACGTTACATTAGCGTTGGACCGTCGTTTATGAAAAAATTTCTGTTGTATATAAGTCTTTTCCTGGTGATTCTGTTTGTCGTCATGGCATACAATTATGCCAGTCATGCTACGACACCTGCAAATCTCTCAGCCACACCTCCATCGTGGCAACCGATGCAGCTGCGTATTCCTGCTCTGCAAATTGATACGCATATCATGAGCGTCGGCAGAGCATCATCAGGAGTGATGGATGCCCCTGTCTCAAACGCGCACAATTCACCCTACTGGACAAGTGTTTTCTGGTACGAATTAGGGCCAGCGCCTGGGCAGGCGGGTAATGCTGTTATCGCCGGGCATGTAGACCGCGTCGGTGGCGACCCCGCTATTTTCTGGTCGCTCAGCACGCTCAAACCTGGAGATACGATTTTCGTTACGACGCGACAGGGAAACTCGCTCCAATTTGTGGTTAACCGAGTTGTGCGCTATGCCGCCAACGCACCAGGCAACGATGTGCTTAACGCCGTTTTTGGCCCCAGCACAGGTCACCATCTGAATCTGATTACCTGTAGCGGCGTCTGGACCGGTCACGGCTATGACGAGCGGCTGGTGGTTTTTACGACTCAGGTTGACAAATAAATAGAGGAGGCACATTATGAATATTCCTAATCCAACAAACCCTCCTTCGATAGAGGGCATCATCACAAAACAGAGTTCATTTTCAGTAGAGGAGACCGTAAAACGCCTCCAGGAAGCAATATCCAGTCGAGGTATTACTATCTTTGCGCATATCAATCATAGCGAGGAAGCCAGACGGGTTGGGCTGACAATGCAAGAGGCGCAGGTGCTGATCTTCGGCAATCCGAAAGGAGGCACGCCGCTGATGATTGCCTCACCGCTCCTTGCTCTCGAACTGCCACTCAAAGTCCTTATCTGGCAGAGTAGTGATGGCCGTGTGTGGGTGAACTACACCAGCGTTACCTACCTCGCCGCCCGCTACGCCATTCCACAAGAATTGATCGGCAACATCGCCGGAATTGACGCAGTAGTTGAGAGTGCGCTACGTGGTTAACGTCCTGACACTCATCTCCTGCTCTTTCTGATGATAGCAGATGCTTCTAATAAAAATGGAATGTCTTTATTATGCATATTGATTTTACAAACCTTTCCTCGCCCAGTATGAGCAGGAAACCGCTCTTTGCTGCTCAGGGTGTTGTTGCTACCAGCCAGCCTCTGGCGACCCAGGCGGGCCTCTCTATCCTTAAACAGGGTGGAAACGCTGTGGATGCCGCAATTGCCACCGCCATCACACTGACAGTTGTCGAACCCGTATCGTGCGATGTGGGAGGTGATCTTTTCGCGATGGTCTGGGATGGAAACACACTTCACGGGTTAAACGGCTCCGGGCGTGCGCCTGAATTGCTCACGCTAGAGGCTGTGCGCGGGCGCGGTTATAATGAAATGCCTGAGCGTGGATGGCTCTCAGTCACTGTTCCCGGTGTATCTGCTGCCTGGCATGACTTGCACCAACGCTTTGGCAAGTTGCCATTTGCTTCGCTCTTCGAGTCCGCGATTACCTATGCGGAACAAGGTTATCCTATCTCTCCAAGAGCATACTTTCACTGGCGCTGGGGGGTAGAAATTACTCATCGAGAGCTGCATGGTGAAGAGTTCAGCGGCTTTGAGGCTATTTTTACCCCTCATCAGCATGTACCGCAGATAGGTGAACTCTGGAGTAATCCCGATCTCGCACGCACGCTGCGCCTGATTGCGGAAACAAACGCAGAAGCCTTCTATCATGGTGAAATTGCGCAGACAATTGCAGCGTTTTCTGCGCAAACAGGAGGATTGCTCTCAGCCGCGGACCTCGCCCGGCATAGCAGTACATGGGTAACACCCATTAGCACCAATTACCGTGGATATGATGTATGGGAACTTCCTCCAAACGGACAAGGTCTCGCCGCACTTGTTGCGCTCAACATTCTTGAAGGCTTCGATCTTGGAGCCTTGCAGCGTGAATCGGTGGAAAGCTATCACCTGCAAATTGAGGCAATGAAGCTGGCCTTCGCCGATGCCCGGAGATACATAGCCGACCCTGATCGGGTCAATGTTCCCACAGCACAATTACTCTCGAAAGAGTATGCCGCAAAGCGTCGTGCATTGATTGGAGAAGAGGCGCTTATTCCTGAGCCAGGTGAACCCTTGAAAGGTGGAACGATCTATCTCTGCACAGCAGATGCAGATGGCATGATGGTCAGCCTCATCCAGTCAAACTCCGATACGTTCGGCTCTCATATAGTTGTACCCGGAACAGGCATCGCGCTACAAAATCGGGGTAGTGGCTTCTCGCTTGATCCTACCCATCCAAATAGGCTGGAACCTGGCAAACGCTCATTCCATACCATCATTCCCGGTTTTTTGAGCTGCGATGGACAGGTCGTCGGCCCATTCGGCGTCATGGGCGGCCACATGCAGCCACAGGGACACCTTCAGATGATGGTCAATACGCTGGACTACGGTATGAACCCGCAAGCCAGCCTCGACGCACCGCGCTGGTTCTGGGGTGAAGAACGCTATGTGCAGGTAGAGCCAACATTTGATCCCCACGTTGTTACAGAACTCGAAAAGAAGGGACACGAAATGGTGATAGATGATGAAGTTGATTTTGTCGGCTGTGGACAAATCATCTGGCGGCTACCATCAGGCGTCTATATCGCCGGTAGCGAAGGGCGTACCGATGGCTGTGCGATAGGATATTAATAGATGAGCTGGCAATTGAGCGTTTGTTGACAAACGCTCAATTGCCAGCTCATCTATGGATGCACCTTATTCGCCTTGAAACCTCACATTGATACCGAAAGCCTGTACCAACGAAATAGCCTGCTTCATATCAATAATCGCCCCACGCAATTCCTGTATGCCGACATGCGCCCCATCCAGATTGCATGTGCTGAGGTCAGCGCCACCAAGCTTGCTACCGGATAATTCCGCGTTGCGCAGATTACAATCGTTCAGGACAATATGTGAAAGATTGGCCGCAAGCAAATCAGCTTCGCTCAAATCACA
>DATGJV010000842.1:0-10333 GCA_035295005.1 Ktedonobacteraceae bacterium
GGTTACGCCGGGGAACTTCCTGTTCCGCCAGCGCGAATTTGAGCAGTGGGACTTGCAGTTCTTCGTCCATCCGAGCGAAATGCAGCAGTGGTTCGACTACTGGAAAGAGTTCCGTTTCGAGTGGTACAAGGGTATTATCAACCACAAGGATCGTCTGCGTTTCCGCGCACACGGCACCGACGAACTGGCGCACTACGCTAAACAGGCATTCGATGTTGAATACCAGACCATCCTCGGCTGGCAAGAGTGGGAGGGTATCCACTGGCGGCAAGATTGGGACCTTTCACGTCACAGCGAGTATAGCGGGCATGACCTGAGCTACACCGACCCCAACACGAAGGAACGCTTCATGCCGTGGATAGTAGAGACCTCCGGCGGCGTTGACCGCACTTTCCTCAATCTGCTGCTGGACGCTTACGAGGAGGAACCAGACCCGAATGGCAAGGAGGCGCGTACTGTCCTGCGCCTGCATCCCATGCTCGCGCCCGTCAAAGTCGCGGTACTACCATTGCAGAAGAACAAAGAGGAATTGGTGACGGCGGCGAAGGATATCCATCATCGCCTCTCGCGCCTGATGGTCTCGCAATACGATGATGTCGCCAATATCGGGCGTCGTTATCGTCGTCAAGATGAAATCGGCACGCCTTACTGCGTCACAGTTGACTTCCAGACACTGGAAGATCAGACCGTGACCGTGCGCGAGCGTGACCACATGACGCAGATTCGCCTCCCCATTGGCGAACTGCCCATGTACCTGCTCGACCGCGTGGCCTGGCGCTAAACTCTCAATAACAACGCCAACAGGCACACTGGCGGCATACTCACATGCCGCCAGTGTGCCTGTTGGCGTTGTTATACTGCTTGCCAGACGCGCACGGTACGGTCATGGCTGGAGGATGCGATGTACCGTCCATCGGGCGACCATGCAACATCGCGCACCCACTCGGTATGTTCGTCGTAGGTGAAAAAAGTGCGACGGGTGAAAAATTCGCGCCCACTGCTGGCTTCCCACACCTGGACCGTCTGATCGTTGCTGGCGGACGCAATGCGCGTACCATTGGGCGACCAGGCTACCGCATTAATCCACGAACTATGGTCGCGGTGCGTAAACACGAACCCGCCAGTTGTCGCATCCCACACCTGCACGGTATTATCCCACGAGCCAGAAGCGATACGTTTGCCGTTGGGCGACCACGCCACCGCACTCACCTTATCCGCGTGACCGCGATAGGTAAAGAGCAGCGAACCACTCCTGTTCTCCCTGGCACGTGGTGGAGAAGCTAACCAGACCTGTACCGTGCCATCATCGCTGGCTGACGCAATAGTGGTGCCATCGAGTGACCACGCAATATCGTTCACCAGACCATCATGACCGTAATGGGTATATAATCTATCGCCAGTAGCGGCATCCCAGACATGAACAACTTTATCATACCCTCCCGATGCTATCCGCTTGCCATCAGGCGACCATGCTAAGCTGGTTACAATGTTGGTATGGTTATAGTACGTTAAGAGCGTACTGCCCGTCTGGGCATCCCATATTTGTACCGTTGTGTCGGCTCCCGTAGAAGCAATACGGGTACCATCTGGCGACCACATCAGCGATTTCACCCATTCGCTATGTCCGCGATAGGTAAGAAGTTTTTCAGAAGGAATCGCTTGCCAGATCTGCACTGTGCAATCACCGCCACCGGAAGCGATACGAGTGCTGTCAGGTGACCAGGCAGCTGCCAACGCTCTTCCGTTATGCCCGCGATAAATGCCGAGCGTGATGCCCAGCGTCAACGAAGTGTTAACCGGGGGCAGCGGTTGCGTATTTGTGCGTCCAGTAAGCGCCGAAGCTTGCCCTTTACTTATGGCACTGGCTCTCTGCATAGCAATGCGTTGGAGTTCTTGTTTGATAATCAGTGCGTTATCAGGTCGTCGGGCTTCATCAACATCTACCATGCGAATAATCAGGTCTTCAAGTGCCAGTGGTGGGGGCGGATTTTGCAAGCGCAGGGGTGCGAAGCGGAACGGTGCGTTCGACGGGTCATTGCCTGATAGCAATTGATGAAGGGTTGCGCCGAGGCTGTAAATATCGGAGCGCGGCGTGGTCTGCGCTTTGCCATATTGTTCCGGCGCAGCATAACCTACCGAGCCAAGATTAGCGGTGTCGCGAGCCTGTCCCGGCTTAAAATGCCGTGCGATGCCAAAATCAAAAAGATAGAGGTGTCCGGCGGTTGTGAGCATGATGTTCGCCGGTTTCAGGTCGCGAAAGATAATCGGCGGCTGGCTGGTATGCAGGTAGTGCAGAATTGTGCAAAGCTGCACACCAATATCCAACACCTCATCCACCGACAGCATACGTGTGCTACCCTGCGGCGCATAGCGCCGGGAAGCGCCTGTCGTGGGAATTTTGTTGAGGTATTCTTCTAACGTCTCGCCCTCAATAAAATCCATCACGAGATACCAGCGCCCACGATCGAAAAAGTGGTCGTAGGTGCGTGGTAGATTGGGGTGCAACAGACCGGCCAACAACATCGCCTCGCGTTTGAAGGATTCGGTCGCTTCCACAATTTCTTCTGGTCGCAAGCCATGCTGGTGCATTTCTTTGACCGCCACGAGGCGATTGCCAAACTGTGTATCTTCGGCCTTGTAGACGGCCCCCATACCGCCCTGCCCAACCTGCGCCAGGATTCGATAACGTTGTTTGAGTAAGTGACCAGGCAACAAATGTCCGGTCAATGACCCCTGCTCCACCGGAGCATTGCTGGAATGTTGCCGCAACAAAGCAACCTCTTGCAGAGATTGCCCACAAGAGATACAAAACTGCGCCTGTGGTCTATTTACTGAGCCGCAAGCGTCACAATACAGGGTAGCGGTGACCATATTTCTATCTCCATCTCCAGGATGATGGCGACGCGCTCAAAATATACTCTCTCTACATCATGGTCTCTCTACCATTTTAACATATTTCGCTGAATGAGGCGACAGGCACGCAGGGCAACGATTTGATGATTTGTCCTCTAATGTATCTTATCCGGCTTTGTATTCGTCTGTACAGTATATAATAGAGATATTCAATGACCACACGTCATATTGATTGATAGAAAGACAATACAGAAAACATGACACGCATCCTTTCCTATAATATTCTGGTGGGGGCCACCCGCCGCACAAACCAGTTAACCTCTATGCTACAACCGGCACGTCCTGATATCATCGGATTGGTCGAAGCCAATGACCCCCAGGTGGTAGATACGCTCGCGGAACGTTTAGATATGCAGCCTGTGATGAGCGCACGGGGCGAAAACTCCCAGGATTGGCAGGTAGCCCTACTGACACGCCTCCCCATCGTCTACAGCAAAACGTATCCCGCTTCTGATGTACTGTTCAAACCAGTGCTGGAAGTTTGCGTTGAAGAGGAAAATGGGCAACAACTGACCATCTTTGTGACGCACTTATCGGCAGCCTTCAGCAAGAGACGTGCCGGTGATAATATTCGTCGTCGCGAGATACAGGAAGTGCTGCACATTATGGCACACAAACAGGGAACGCCGCACCTGCTCATGGGCGATTTCAACTCGCTCGCTCCCGGCGATGCATTTCAGGCCAGCAATCTCTTGCGCTACCTCGTCAATATAGATAAGTACTACCGGAAAGACCCGGCTTCCATCGAGGGACACCCCTACTTAAACTTTGTCGTGCCTGAATCCCTGCGCATCTTCAACCCACTCTTGCGGATCATTCCTAATAGCAAGGTACTCACCTACTTCTTTGACCGGGCAGCCGCCATTTACGCGCCGCGAGGCACCATCTCATTGCTGGGCAGCGCGGGTTACGTTGATTGCTTCCGTCATGCGAACCTGAGCGCACCCGGCTTCACCTGTCCATCAGCCGCGCCCGCCGGTCGCATTGACTATATCTTCGCCAGCCCGGAGCTAGCTGGTCGCCTCGATACCTGCACCGTCCTCTCCTCCGGCGAAAACGTCACCGGCGATCAAGCCAGCGACCACCTGCCCGTCATCGCAGAATTTGGCGAGCCAGTGGATTTGCACGAGATGATGGCGGATGCAGTACCCGATTCGTGTCAAAATGAACGCTCGCAAACGCTGGTGAACGCTTCCTGATTGCCGGAGTAGACAAAGGAATATGCATATGAAAAAGATGTACAGCTCACTAGCCACCCTCCTGTTCCTATGCTCGTTGTCGCTCGTGGCATGTACAGGGCTACCAGTGGTTACCACAAGCCAGCAAAATCCATCAGCGACGGCCAGTGGCTCCCAGACACAAGGAACGGCAGAAGAACAGCAGCTCGCACAACGCCTGTTCAAGCAGATTAACCAGGACCGCGCCTCGAATGGTCTTCCTCCACTGGCATGGGAGCCAAAGCTAGAAAACAGCGCACACCAGCATGATCTCGTGATGGCTGGTGGGTGTGGACTGATGCACCAGTGCCCCAACGAGTCTGACCTGGGAACACGCATTAGTAAGCAGGGCGTGCAATGGCAAACTGTGGGCGAGAATATCGGAGAAGGTGGGCCAGTCACGACCAATAACGATGACTGGAACATGGTCTTGATGCTTCATCAGGGCATGATGGCCGAAAAGCCACCCGATGATGGTCATCGCCGCAATCTACTGAGCCAGGATTTCCATCGCATCGGCATCAGCATTTATATAGACGCCAAAAATACCCTCTGGCTCACAGAGGATTTCGCCAATTAGCAAGGTAGTACTCAGTCACGCTCCATTGCATCCTTTTGAGAAGCCTACCACACTCGTTACCAGTACCCAAAAAGTGTGCGATGGAGCGTGACTGAGTAGTAGGGCACGCTAATGCGTATGCGCGGTACATTTGCCATTGATAAACATGAGCGTCGTATCAACGGTAAGATTGGTGGGGGGATTCAGCACAATAGCGGTGGAAGAGCGCGTTAATTTGTTCTCGCAAGCATAGAGCGCGTTCGGCGGCGAATGGAATTGGGGACCCATCCAGAGGTCAACATGGTATTTGTGATGGCGCGACCAGTTATGATCACATTCCGTACAATCGTCTTCCATGACGAAATATTTTTCGAGGAACGGGACATAGATGATAGACCCGATGGGTATCTCATTCTTGTCCGTGGCAAACGTAACCGGGTTGTTGTAGGCACCTGAACCCTCCGTCGCCAAATTATGCACCGTGGGATATCCTTGATCTTTGGGATACGCAATGTCGGCACTCGGCGGACTATTGTCATCGAAGCCGTAAAACGTGACATACATGTTGATCGAGTTGCTCTGGCTGCGCTGAACAGCGGCGCTCACTGCGGGACCTCCGAGAAGGGCAAGCAGGGCAAGCAAAGATAACGCCGTTCCAAACACCATCGGTTTCAAATGTCGCATCGGTTTTCTCCTGTTCTTCTCAATCGGTACACAAACACCTGTTAAGCAAAAGCGTTGGCGTAATCGCTTACGGTAGCGTTAACGGTAACGCTTACAAACAAGTATACCCGATAAAAGGAGGAAAGTCACGTGTATAGTCAACATCCAATTTCTATGCTATGATAAGCTCCATCATTCATCAATCGAAGAATCGTGAGGAAACGTTGTATGAGCCCGCAGCCAATTACACAGAACACACTTTTTTATGGTGACAACCTGACCATCTTGCGTGAATATATCCCCGACGAGAGTGTTGACCTGATCTATCTCGACCCACCGTTTAATTCTAACCGAAATTATAACGTGCTGTTCAAAGATGAAAGCGGCAGCGATAGCGAAGCCCAGATTACTGCCTTTGAGGACACCTGGCACTGGAACCGAGCCGCAGAACAAACGTATCATGATCTGGTGACAGACGGTCCCGAACACGTAGCGAAAATGATCGGAGCCTTACGCGATTTCGTTGGCACAAATGAGATGATGGCCTATCTGGTTATGATGGCAAGCCGACTGGTAGAACTTCACAGAGTGCTTAAAGCAACGGGAAGTCTTTATTTGCACTGTGATCCAACATCCAGCCACTATCTGAAAATCATTCTTGACACCATTTTTGGGCCTGACCATTTCCTTAATGAAATTACGTGGAAACGCACAACTGCACATAATGACCCAAAACGCTACGGAAGAATACAAGATCGCATTTTATTTTATGCAAAGTCCAGCAACAAAACATTTCATCATGCGCCTGGTGCCTATTCTGATAAACAACTCAGTCGCTATAAATACCAGGACGAGCGCGGACCATTTCGTGCAGAAAATTTGACAGCGCCGTATGTTTCTCCGACACGTACAATCGAATGGCGCGGTACACATCCTGGTTCAAACCGTCAATGGCGATTCTCCCTTGAGGAACTGGAGCAACTCTATGGTCAGGGCCGTATTCTTTTACAACGTGATGGCAGACCACGCAAAGACGGCTATAAAGTGTATCTGGAAGAAACCGAAGGACCTGCTTTACAAGATATCTGGACCGATATAGGACTTGGCCCTACTGCTGGGGAACGTCTTGGCTATCCAACACAGAAACCGCTATCATTGCTTGAGCGTATCACCGCAGCTAGCAGCAACCCGAATGACATCATTTTGGATCCGTTTTGTGGCTGTGGGACGGCAATAGCGGCAGCACAGAAGTTGGGGCGCAAATGGATCGGCATTGATATCACACATTTAAGCATCGCCTTACAGAAGTATCGTCTTGAGGCGATGTTTCCCGGTATCCAATTTGCTGTCGTTGGGGAACCAGAGGATGTCGGGGCGGCGAGACACCTGGCGCAAAGCGACCGCTATCAATTCCAGTGGTGGGCGCTCTCGCTCATCCGTGCCAAACCTCTGGGCGGCCAACAGGGTAGCAAGACAGGCAAGAAGGGCAGCGATAAGGGCATAGATGGCGTCATTACCTTTATTGATGATAACAGCGACAAACCAAAACGGGTGCTGGTACAGGTCAAATCGGGTCACGTCAAGTCCGCCGATGTGCGCGACCTCGTTGGCGCTGTGCAGAGAGAAAACGCCGCCATTGGTGTCTTCATCACCCTCGAATCTCCCTCTCAAAATATGGCAACTGAGGCCATCAGCGCGGGCTATTATCACGCTTCTGGCTGGCACAGAGATTATCCGCGCATCCAGATTCTGACGATAGACGAACTCCTACACGGAGCCACCGTGCAGATGCCTCCACAGTATGGCACCTTTAAACAGGCAAAACGGGTGCGTGAAGTTGCGAGCGAACAACCGGAGTTAGAGATGGTTGAGTAGCCAACAGATTGCAACCGATGCAAACATCATACGTAAGTAAAGTATCTATATGAGTCTAGACGAAAGCAAAGGAATGATTTATCATGTCACAACGCATGGATTATGAGGAGCCGGAAGGCCAGCAGCAAGGGTCATCATTTGATAGCTACCAGTCAGGGTATAGAGACCCGTTCGCAAGTACATTCGGGCAAAAGATTCCTACGGGGAGCCACACACCGTCAGCAGGGCAACGTCTGGCACTGGCAATCGTCTCATTATGCTTATTGCCAGCGTTCGCGGGCATCATTTTTGGCATTTCTGTACCCCTGGGCGGCTTTTTCGGCCTTGTTGGTGGCTTAATCGGGTTTGGTATCGTCTGCATTACCGTTATCGCAGTCAATTTCGTATTCAACAGGGGGAATTGATGATATCGCAAAGAAAGGAGTAGAGCATACTAATCCTCTGTAAACAGACCTTTCGGCGCTCGGCGGGGTACAATCACCTTGAGAGCGCGAGGAGCCATCGTAAAAGTCGCCGGCGTGTTGCCGCAGGAATCGCCGTCCACCTGTATGGCAACTGGCTTGCGTGTCTGTACCTCAATCGTTGCGCTTTTGTCGTAGCTCACCCACTGGCTGCGCTGCTTACGTCGTAATAGGAAATCCAATACGATAAAGATACGGCGGAATTTGCTGCGCTTGCGCACAATACAGACATCCAACAGGCCGTCGTCGCACTGAGCCTGCCAGGTAAATTTGACAGCACCACCGTACAGCTGAGTATTGCCAACGACAATTTGTAAGGCGCGGGTCTTGATTTCTTGCTCGCCAATTCTCGCGTTCACTGCAAAACTATCGTAGCCGAAGCTTAACCAGAAGCTCACAAGAAGATAACCCACGATACCGAGGCGTTTGAGAAATTTTCTCTCAACCACACGGGCCACTTCACCATCAAAACCGATACCCACCATGAGCAAGAAATAGCGCCCGTTGACGGAGCCGACATCAATACGACGTGTTCTGCCATACGTTAGTATCTCGCTCGCACCAGCTATATCTAATGGAATGCCCATCTCTCGCGCCCACACATTGGCGGTGCCAGTTGGTAAGACACCCAATGCGGTCTCGCTGCCAACGAGTTCCTGGATAACCTCGTTGATGGTGCCATCCCCGCCAGCCGCAATGACTACATCAAACCTGTTGGCAACCGCCTCCCTGGTATAGAACCGCGCATCCCCGATGGCATGGGTCAGTTTCAATTCGACTTCCCAGCCATAATCACGCAAAAAGACCATTGTCTCCTCTAACTGGCGACGATTGTAGAGATAACTTCCCGCTGTTGGATTCGCAATGATAACCGCACGACGCTGAAAAATGAAAAACGAAGCGTTCTCTGTAACAATCTCCTGCTTTACTTCAGGTTCAACCGGGATATACTGTGTTGTCTCTTCGTGCGTCATTGCACAACCTCATTAGCTTATAGTATAGGAGAGAAGCTTACCTGCTCTCTGTTGCATGCGACTCTCTGGTTCTACCTTTTCATAGATACAACTGGCATCCAATGAATAGAACGCGACGAAAACGCCTTCTCTTTAATCCACTCGTGGTACACGAGCGAGAATAGCTGAGACCACTTCGTAATTGATGGTACCGAGACGCCGGGCCACCTGTTCCGCCGACAACGTTGCATCACCCTGCCGTCCAATCAAGACAACCTCGTCGCCCGCTCGCGTCTGTGGAATGTGCGAGACATCCACCATGCATTGATCCATACAGACGCGACCCACAATAGGAGCCTCCTGCCCATGAATCAGCACGCTCTCCCAGGTGTAAGGCGCACGGCGAAAGCCATCGGCATAGCCAACTGGCAACGTCGCTATTAGCGTCGGGCGTGCGGTTGTATAGATACAACCATAGCTGATGCACTCACCTTCCGGTACCAACTTGACCTGCGCCACCTGCGTTTTGAACGAGAGCGCGGGGCGAAATCCCTCCGGCAAACGTACATCTGACGATGGGTCAAGGCCAAAAAGTGCGATACCGGGGCGCACCATGTCAAAATGTGTCTCCGGTAGACTGAGCGTTGCCGCGCTGTTGGCTGCATGCACAAGCGGCGGACGCAATCCCCGTTCATCCAATACCTGTAAAATAGCCTGGAATCGCGCCAGTTGCAGTCGTGTCTGTATCTGATCAAGGCTATCGGCCATCGCGAAATGCGTAAAAATACCTTCCAGATACAGATTGGGTAGGGCGCGAACAGCCTCAACAAGCTCGATAACCGCGTTCACATCTTCGGCGCGGATACCCAGACGTCCCATACCTGTATCTACCTTAATATGTACATTGACGGTCCTGTCAAGCGCAAGCGCGGCCCGCGCAAGCGCCTGCGCGGACTCAAGTGAGTAAAGGGTAATAGTCAGGTCGAGGCGTACCGCTTCGCGCATCTGCCAGAGCGGCACATAGCCGAAGACAAGCATAGGCGCATGAATACCCGCCTCACGCAAAGGGGTAGCCTCACTGGTTGTAGCAACACCAATCATAGTGGCACCGTTGTGCAATACAGTACGCGCTACTTTTACCGCGCCATGTCCATAAGCATCGGCCTTGAGACTGGCAAGCAATTGCACCCGTGGGCCAACCAGCGTTTTCAACAGGCGCGTATTATTGGCTATTGCACTCAGATCAATCTCGACCCATGTGGGACGTTCCGCTCGCGTCACGACGATCTGTTTCCAGCCAGGCGTCTGCCGCACTAACTGTTCGGATGCCTGGGCAGGTTGTGCCAGCAGCAATTCGGTGACGCGCTCCATGCGTGTCTCTTCAGAACCTTTAATCAGGATGACATCTTTGCGTTGAGGATTGGTTTCCTCATATGCCGCGTTTGCGCCTTCAGTAATATGCCGTGCCACCTGCGCAGCATCCTCGTGTGTCGAAGTAATGGTGATGTGTTTTGCTGGTAAACCAGCCTGCATAGCGGACTCGGAAACCGGCACGGCGCGTTCGCCATGCACAATCAGGAAATCCACGCAGTGCGCGGCCTTGCGTCCCACCAGACGATGCGCCTCCTCATCATAGTCTCCCAGGCGCAACATGTCACCCAGAATCGCGATACGATGCCTTGCTGGCAATGC
>DATGJV010000843.1:0-2637 GCA_035295005.1 Ktedonobacteraceae bacterium
ACTACCCAGTACCCCACTGCCGCCGGTGATGACGGCGGTGCGGCCTCGCACATCGAAGAGTGTCTGTACATCGAATTGCTTGTCGGCCATATCTCCTCCCCTGATAATACATGGGTGATGTTCGTCTGTAGGGGCAACATTTATGACGCCCTTCTTCTCCACATAGCTCGTTACGACTACACTGCTGAAGGTCCGTTCTCCATTGAGAGCAAATAGGCTCTTCTCCTGGAGAAAAACGGGCGTATTACAAGGAATATGATGACGCTTACTGCGGCACCGAGCAGGTAGCCCAGGCTGGTGCTGGCGAATATACCCTTTGCCAGAGGCCCTGTGAAGAACGATGATTGCGTAAAAAGTAGGCCAACGATTACGCCGATGATCCATGCTGCACAGGCAGGAATATTGAAACCGCCCGTGTAATAGTAGGCACTGTCACGCCCCAGATTGGTCAGACTCCCGCTATCATAATTGCGACGCCAGATCATATCAACCAGAAAGATCGCGGCCCACACCGTCAGACCATCTGCTAGCACCAGCAGGAAACTGGTGAGAGCGCCCTGGAAATCATTGCGGATGAGCAGCACGTAGATGGAGCCGATGACCATTAGCACGCCATCAATCAGCACAGCGTACTGGCGCTTGATACGAATGCCCATAGCGAGCAAATTCAGCCCGGATGAATAAATGTCAATGGCCGCGCCGGCCAGTAAGCCGCCGATGGCAGTTAGCAAGTATGGAACGGCCAGCCAGGCTGGCAGGGCCTCTCGAATGGGTGCGAGCGGATCAGCAGCCGTCAGCACGTTTGATTTGAAAGAGGTCAGTAATACACCTACGATCATCAAGAGATACAGTGGCACCGTTCCGCCAAAGACGGTCCAGAACGTGATGGCCCGCCCGGAACTTCGATGTGGCAGGTAGCGGGCGTAATCCGCGCCAGAGTTGATCCAACCAATGCCGGTCCCGGCCATAATAATGACGAACGCAGTGACGATACCGGTATCCCAGGGACCAGGCGGCTGGCTCAGCAGTTTGCTCCAGTTTGTCTGAGGAACAATAAAGGCGATGATGACGATAGTCAGCACACCAAACACCCAGGTCGCGGCACGCTGAATCCAGACCAGTGTGGCATGTCCCCAGTAGCCGCAAGCCACGACCAGCGCCGCGAGAATGAGGATGCCGACAACTGTCCAGGTGGGATTCGCCGTCAGCCCGAAGACCTGCAACAGTTCCAGCAGAGCGCCAGTGGAGACGATTACCAGAATCGTTTCCCATCCCACCAGACTGATCCAGCTTACAAGCGTTGGGCCGAAGTTGCCGCGTGTGCCAAAAACCGCCCGCGAAAGGGTCAGCATTGGCGCACCACCCCAGACGCCGGGAATGCTTAATAGGCCAACGAAGAGAAAGGAAATAGCGGTTGCGCTCAACCCTACAACCAGACCTTGCCACAGATTTAAGCCGTTGCCTGCCAGATAGCCCGCGCCATAGACGACGCCGAGAATGCCAACATTGCTGGCAAACCAGATCCAGAACAACTCAAATGGACGTCCGTGTCGCTGTTCCTGGTCAATCGGGTTGATGCCGTTCATTTCAATAGACCAGGTACGATCAGCCTCTGGCTGCGTGCTGCTGCTCATATGCCTTTGCTCCTTTTCGCGATGGATAGCTACAAAAGAGACGATGACGAGAAATAATGGTGATTTTATCAAACAAAACATATGACCGCGAGAGAATATTCCTGGTACTAGACCAGTCCCTGACGTATAGCAAAAGCTGTCACCGCGGCTCTATTCTCAGTAGCGGTCTTATTATAAATGCGGGTCATATAGTAAGCAATCGTTTTCTCACTCAGTCCGAGCATTTCAGCAATCTCGAAGTTGGTCAAGCCTTGCGCCACGAAGCGCAGCACCTCTACTTCTCGTGCTGTCAGTTCTACGGGAGAGGTGGGTGTGGGTGGGGCCGGGGGAGGCGTTTGCACCGTCGAGACGATAGGCATATGCACCGTTTCCTCTACTAGCTTCGTGACTATGTGTTCCAGAATCATGGCTTGTCCCTCGACCAGAGCTGCTGAATAGGCAGACTCACCAGGCTGAGCGCGAACCATGTCTTTCAGGCGCTCATAATCAGAACGCTCGACAGGTATAGTGAGGAGCGTGAAATGATCGAAGAGACCGCTTGTTTCGCGCAATTGCTCTGCCATTCCCCATAACTGTACTGCCTGGACAGGCACCCCTTGCTTTGCGACCAATCGCCCCCATTCCTCCAGACAGGCGGCAACGCTCCTATTATCGCCCATATTTTTGAAGGTGGTCAGACATTCTTGAAAAAAGGAATATGCCGCCGGAATGTTCCCCTGGGAGGCAGCAACCTTGCCCAGGAAATAGAGTGGATGCCCAAAATAATGCCGGTATCCCAATGCTTTGAACATCTCCAGGCTCTGCTCAAACAGAGCATTAGCTGTGAGCGCATCACCCTGCTGGAATTTCAACACGCCAGAGCAAAAGAGCGACCAGGCTATTCCTTCTTCGTTGCTCGTTTCCTGGAAGAGCGTCTGACTCTCTTCAAACAAGGGGCAGACCCTTGTATATTGGGTAAGGCCCGTGGACCCAAGTGATGTGAGGCCGAGAATCAGGAGCGAGA
>DATGJV010000844.1:0-2863 GCA_035295005.1 Ktedonobacteraceae bacterium
TGGTCCGCCGGTCTCGGTGTACCCCTGCTCGCGGAAAACCCCGAAGCCGATATCCTCTACTGGGTCGGCTGCATGGGCTCGTTCGACGAACGCAACAAAAAGGTCGCCACATCGGTCGCCAAAATCCTGCTGGCGGCAAAAGTCAATTTCGCCATCCTGGGACCCGAAGAGTCCTGCACCGGCGACCCCGCACGCCGCATCGGCAACGAGTACCTGTGGCAGATGATGGCACAACAAAATATCGAAGTGCTGGACGGCTACGGCTTCAATACTATGAAAGCCGAAAGCAACAGGCATAACGGAGCCAATGGACACAGTGGACAGAATGGGCATGACGGACATGCTGCGGCGAAACATCGCACCATCATCACGGCCTGCCCGCACTGTTTCAACACCATCAAGAACGAGTACCCGCAGCTTGGCGGCAACTATGAAGTGGTGCATCACACCGTCTTCATTGACAAGTTGTTAGCCGATGAGAAAATTCGCTTGCCCGAAGGCTTTGACGAGCGCAAGCTGACCTATCACGACCCGTGCTACATCGGTCGCTACAACGATATCTACGATGAGCCGCGCCGCGTTCTCACCGTCCTGAACAGCAACGGCGTCACGGAGATGCACCGTCATCGCAATAAGAGCTTCTGTTGCGGCGGCGGCGGCGGTCGCGCCTGGATGGAGGAGAAGATCGGTCAGCGCATCAATCAGGCCCGTATCAACGAGGCCCTGGCAACCGAAGCAGACGTACTGGCAGCCGCCTGTCCCTTCTGCATCACCATGTTCGACGACGGTCTCAAAGGCGTCGAGGCCGAAGACAAGCTGCAAGTCGAGGATATCTCCGAGATTGTGGCTCGCGCTATCGAGTCTCAGTAGTCAAAATAAACAGAAACATACCCCGGCCATGCAGTCGGCATGGCCGGGGTATGTTTCTGTTTATTTTGACTACTTCAGCAATTCGCGGGCGATCACCAACCGTTGAATCTGATTCGTACCCTCGTAAATCTGCGTGATTTTGGCATCACGCATCATACGCTCGGCTGGATACTCTTTCATATATCCGTAGCCGCCGAGAATCTGGATGGCGTCGTTAGTAACGGCCATCGCGGAATCGGAGGCAAACATCTTCGCCATCGCCGAATATTTGCCGAAGTTCTTGTCTTCGCGGTCAACCATCTCAGCCGCGTTATAGACCAGCAGACGCGAAGCCTCCACTTTTGTCGCCATGTCAGCAAGCATGAACTGGATACCTTGATTCTCAGCAATGGGCTTGCCAAACTGCACGCGCTCTTTGGAATAGGAAACGGCGAGATCGAGCGCACCTTGCGCGATACCGACAGCCTGCGCACCAATACCAATACGTGTGCGGTCGAGCGTTGCCATAGCGATTTTGAAACCCTCGCCCTCGCTCCCAAGCATGTTTTCAACCGGAACCTCGCAATCGGTGAAAATGAGTTCTGCCGTCTGCGACCCCTTGATACCCATCTTCTCCTCGATACGCCCCACGGAGAAGCCGGGGAAATCTTTCTGGATGATGAAGGCGCTGACACCGCGAGTACCCTTTGAAGGATCGGTGTTCACGAACACAGAGTTTACCTGCGCAAGCCCACCATTCGTGATGAAGCGTTTCGCGCCATTAATGATATATTTGTCGCCTTTGCGCACACCAACCGTCTTCATCCCCGCCGCATCAGAACCGGAACCGGCCTCGGTCAGACCAAACGCCGCCATCCATTCGCCGCTTGCCAGCCGTGGTAAATATTTGCGCTTCTGCTCCTCGTTGCCTGCCAGCATAACAGGCATCGCACCCAGTTGATGCACCGCTAACAATAGTCCCGTTGTCGCGCAATAGCGCGAAAGCTCTTCAATTGCCATCACGACCGCCAGTTCGGTTGAGCCAAGACCGCCATATTCAGCAGGAAAAGGCATTGCCAGGATATCTTGCTGCGCCAGTAGCTCTTGCATATCCCAGGGAAATTCACCCGTGTGGTCTATCTCCGCGGCCCGTGGCGCGACACGCTCTACCGCCAGCTCGTGAATCGCTGCAATCAGTTCCTGTTCGTCGTCAATGACATGGGCTACAGCCATGAGAAATACTCCTTTTGTTCGTCTCTGAAGAGGTGTATCGTCTACTCTATAAGGAATATATCACATGACCCATGTGTTTACCATAATAGAAACATTTTCCACCGCAATTTCCATTGTATCCCCTAGCCAAGTAGCAATCTACGTGATATAATATGGACAGAATAGAGGAAACCTTTTGCGAAAAGTGGGCATCCGTCCACTTTTCTGTTTGCCAGGGACTTTTTTCTTTTCTTCGCACTGGAAAAAATGATTGAAGTATCTACCGAGCGTCAACGCAGCGGGAGGAGCATGGCATATGAGGAGCGAATTTCAAGCGGCTATCGCACAATTAATTGCCGAAAAGGGACTACCCCGCGAAGTGGTCATGGAGACCGTCGCCACTGCCTTGCTCGCGGCCTACCGAAAGAGCTTTGGAGGCGGCGAGAATATTCGCATAGAGGTAGATAAAAACGGCGAAGTTCGAGTCTGGGCATCCAAACGAGTCGTTGCCCAGGTCGAAGACCCCAACGAGGAAATCTCGTTGGCCGAGGCTCAGCGTCTGATGCCCAAAGCAGCACTGGGTCAGTTCATTGACGTCGATTCGTCCATCATCTTTAATCGTATTCCGACACAGACCGCGAAACAAGTCATCCTACAGCGTATCCGTGAAGCGGAACACGAACATCTCTACGACCAGATCAAGCATTGGATGGGCGAGATTCGTCTCGGTATACTCACACGCAAAGAACCTGCTCGCGGCTGGTCTATAGATTTTGACCTCGACAAGGCCGATAAAATAGAG
>DATGJV010000845.1:0-10477 GCA_035295005.1 Ktedonobacteraceae bacterium
TCGGCACCCAGGTCGAGTGCTTCAACCTTTTCATGTTCGGCTTCCTTCACCGAAAGAACTATGATTGGCATCATTGAATCTGCTCGAATCTGGCGACATACATCCAGACCGCTCATACCCGGCAACATCAGATCGAGCAGCAGGAGATCGGGCCGGTACTGGCTGACTAATGCAACCGCCTCTTCGCCGCTCGCTGCTGTATATACTTTGTAATCGTGGGCTGTTAGACTGCGCTGGAGCGCACGCACAATTTCCCGCTCGTCATCCACTACCAGGATGGTAGCGCCACTCTTTTTCATGCAACGATCCTTTCTTGCTCGCCTACGGGCAACACAACACGCACGGCCAGCCCTCCTCCTTCGCGTTGCACCGCCCAGACACGGCCGCCATGAGCTTCAACCACGCCCTTGCAGACTGCCAGCCCCAATCCTGATCCCATCGGATAACCAGCGGAATGCTGTCCATGCAGGACGCGGTAGAATTTGTCGAAGACACGTTCAAGATCAGAGGTGGGAATGCCCGGCCCACGGTCCGCCACCGTGAGCAACACCTGCTCGCCCTCGATATGTGCCTCGATCTCAATAGGCGACTCTGGCGGCGTATAGCGCAATGCGTTCTCAAGGAGATTGGTCAAAACTTGATCTATCTGCACATAATCCAGATCAATCATGAGCAGGTCATCGGGCAAGTTTGTATGCACAGTGCGTCCTTCTAGCAAAGGTTCGAGGCGTCCCACCACCTCGTGAATAAGCATCTTGAGCGAATACCAGTCTTTTTCCGGTTTGAGCGCACCTCCCTCAATGCGCGACATATCGAGCAAGTTGCTCACCAGGCGGTTTAGCCGGTCGGCCTCGCGTTCGATGGAACGTGCGAAGCTACGCCGGGCCTCCTCGTCCCAGGAGACATCCTCCTGTAATAAGGAACTGGCGGCAGCTTTGATTGCTGTCAAAGGAGTTCGCAGATCATGCGAGACAGAGGAGAGCAAGGCTGCACGGAGGGCATCAGTGCGCTGTAAGATAGCAATATGCATATTCTCATGCTGCAAACGCGCACGCTCAATCAAGGACGAAGCCTGATCGAGAAAGGTGCGGAAAAAGGCAGTGCGCACATTCGGATGCTCATCTTCCTCTTCCAGGCGCTCATCATAGGGCAAGCGGCGTGGGTCGGCCAGCATCCGCAGTCGCAAAACGCCAACAATTTTCTGCCCCACATTCAATGGTATGAGCAAAAGTGATCGCTGGGGAACACGTCCTCCCCAGGTTGTATGGGTAAGAATACGCTGGACGAAAGGCGCAGAAGGCGAAGGCGAGAAAGAGGAATCCTCATAGAGGCCCATGGTGCGCCCGTGCTTCATCACCCAGGTTGCGACTGCTTTCTCATCGGATGACAAGATCATCTGCTCACGAGGTTGATTGGCACTGGCCTGGACACAGAATGTTCCGGTGCCATCAGCTTGCAGCACAGCACAGTCACGCACACCCCAGGAGGCAAACACTTCAACGATGGACTGGACAATGGCCTGCAACTGGCGTTCCGGCTTCTCCTCACGAGTAGTAACCCGCACAAGATCGTAGAGGATACGTGTCTCTTGCTCCCGCCGTGCGGCTTGCTCAGCACGCTCACGAAGAGCGGCAGCAAGTTGACTTGTCAGAATAGCAGTCACCAGGAAAACGAAGAGTGCAATCCATTCTTCTATCCGATTGATGGTAAAAACATACAACGGAGGCACGAGAAAGAAATCGAAGGCAAGAAATGCCACCAGAGACGCAAGAATCGCAGCGTAGCGCCCGCGTGTACTTGCCAGTGCTAAAACTACGAGCAGGTACACGATAGAAATGTTGGGTATGCGTGGATACAACTGCCAGACAAAAATGACTCCTGTTACCAGCATGGAACCGACAAAAGCAAACAATGTATCAAGCGCGTATCGCTGCCAACGTGGCTTCCGTTCGATCTCAAGAGGTAGGAAATGTTCGACGGGACGCATATCAAAATGACCTTTCCGGTTCACGTAATAATTTATGGGAAATGGAGGAATACATGAGAGTTAGCACCAGGCATTTACTTTTATGTAAAACCGTTCCATTTCCTCTACGTTGAGTATATGCCGGAGAAAGTCAAGAGGAAGTATGGGTATTGAGAGGATTGTTCAAAATATGCTCAAGGAAAATATATCTAATTACAATCAAAAATTTGCCTTGCATGTTTTCCTCGGAAAACATGCAAGGCAAATTTTTGATTGTAATTAATACATCCTCGTGGGTCTCCGCCGCTTATCATTCGGCAACAGCACATCGAGGGCATCGTCTACGGTGACGACGCCTTCGAGGTAGCCCTGATCGTTGACGACGGGGATGGCGAAGAGGTTGTATTTCGCCATTTTCTGGGCGACGGTACGCGAGTCGGTATCTGGTTGCACAGTAATCAAGTCGGTTTCCATCAATTCTTGCAGAGGTTGTGGAAGAGGGGCTATCAATAAGTCCCAGAGAGAGACAGTGCCGAGGAGGGTGTATTCGTCGGCCTTTTCGTCGGGAACGCAGTAGACGTAGGTATGACGCACCTCTTCGAGCATGGCGAGGCGCACGGCTTCGATGGCATCGGCCACGGTTTTTGTGGCATTGAGCGCGATATAGTCCGTGGTCATGAGGCCACCAGCTGAGTCTTCGTCGTACTCAAGCAGGTCCTGCACCTCTTCTGATTCTTCGGGCTGCATGAGTTTGAGCAGTTCTTGCGCCCGTTCTTCGGATAGGTGAGAGATCAAATCGGCTGCTTCGTCCGGCCCCATCGCATCCAGGATATCGGCGGCACGATCAGATTGAATATTTTCGAGAATGAGGCGTTGCCGCTCGGTATCTATCTCTTCCATTGTATCGGCGGCGGTCTCATTATCCAGACCTTCGATCAGGCGTGCGCCCTGACCAGGGGTGAGTTGATGCACGATTTCGGCGATATCGGCTGGACGCAACTCGGAGAGTTGACCGCTTTGCACGCGGCGAATCTTCTGAGACGGCGTTTCATTGTCCAATTTATCCGCTTCGTCCAATTCGCGCTCATCATATTGCGGCGCTCCGATGAGATCAATATGTTCCCACGGAATCAGATTCGCCGCATTGTTGCCGCCCCCGATACCGGACAACCAACCGGGCGCAAGACGACGAAACAATCCCAGGGTGGTATTGTCCACGCCGAGAATGCGCCAATCATCACCGAAACCGATATCGTTGACACGCACCGTTTTTTTGCGCTCGATGTTTATCACCTGTTTATCCAGCACATCGTGCGCGAGGCTGATTTCCGTGTCGGCGTGTGATTCAGGTTGTATAGCAAATTGTGCCACGGGAGTACGCACGTGTAAGGTACCATTCTCCCACGTTGCATCCTCCACAGGGACGCGCCAGAGACGATCCTCCTGCCCTTCGACCAGCACAACACTGGGGTAGACGGGAGCGTGCTGGCCCACCTGTTCAGTGAGGGCCAGCACATCAACCAGCTTGCCGATGCGTACTCCCTGGTTATCTTCTACTGAAGAGCCAGATAATTGACTCAAGTAAAACATATATTATCTTTCGGAACGAACGTCCGGCTGCGCCACCACATAGGAGTAATCCGCGTGGCTTGCACCGTCAAGTGCAGCAGTATCGGCTTCTTGCTGGCGTTCCCGTTTGAGACGCACCGAGGCCCCGATGAAATCGCGGAACAACGGATGCGGGCGATTCGGGCGACTCTTGAATTCAGGGTGGAACTGCGAGGCCACGAACCAGGGATGGTTTGCCAGTTCCACGATTTCGACAAGGCTGTTATCGGCGGAACGTCCACTAACCACCACCCCGTTCGCCTCCATGCGTTTACGATACTCATTATTGAATTCGTAGCGATGGCGATGACGCTCAAAGACAATGGGTTCATTGTAAGCCGCGTGAGTTTTGGTGCCAGGAGTCAAGCAACAAACCCAGTTACCCAGGCGCATGGTACCGCCCTTGTCCGCCAGCTTGCGCTGCGCCACCATCAGGTCAATCACGGGGTCGGCGCACTGCGGGTCAAATTCGGTGCTATTGGCACCGGGGAGGCCCAGCACGTTACGCGCAAATTCGATTACCGCGACCTGCAAACCGAGGCAGAGGCCAAGATACGGAACGTTATTGCGGCGTGCGAAGTTGGCAGCCTTAATCTTGCCCTCGATACCTCGCGGCCCGAAGCCTCCCGGCACTACGATGCCATCTACATCCTCCAACACTTCCGTATAGCCCTCGCCCATACTCTCCAGGGCCTCCGAGTTAATCCACTTGATACGCACATCTACATCGTGGAACCAACCGGCGTGGCGCAGGGACTCGGCCACCGACAGGTAGGCATCGTGCAAATCAACATACTTGCCCACCAGACCAATGCTGATTTCCGGGCGCGGACGTTTAATCGTCGTGACCAGTTCGCGCCACTCCTCCATGTGCGATTCGTGTTGCGCCAATCCAAGCTCCTGCGCCAAAAATTCGCCCAGACCGGCCTGCTCAAGAGTCAACGGCACTTCATAGATGGTATCGGCGGTGTGCAGCGGAATGACCGCTCGCTCTTCAATATTACAGAAAAGGGCGATTTTTTCGCGCAGATCGTCGCTGACAGGATAATCTGAGCGACAAAGAATAACGTCGGGTTGGATACCGACGCGCAGGAGTTCTTTGACGCTATGTTGCGTGGGTTTGGTCTTGAGTTCTTTCGAGGCACCGATATACGGCAGTAACGTTACGTGCAAATAGAGGACATTCGAGCGTCCAACATCTTTGCGCATCTGGCGAATGGCCTCCAAAAATGGCTCGCCCTCGATATCGCCAACAGTGCCGCCGACTTCGACAATCACCACATCGGCATCCGAGCGACGCGCCACGGCGTGGATGCGATCTTTGATCTCGTTGGTGATATGCGGAATGACCTGAATGGTGCCGCCGAGATATTCGCCGCGCCGCTCTTTCGCGATGACGGCTGCGTAGACCTGCCCGGTCGTCACATTGTTGGCCTGATAGGCGGGTTCATCGGTGAAACGCTCGTAATGGCCCAGGTCGAGATCGGTCTCAGCACCATCGTCGGTGACAAAAACCTCGCCGTGTTGATAGGGAGACATCGTACCCGGATCAACATTGATGTACGGGTCTAACTTCATCAGTGAAACGGAGACTCCACGATTCTTGAGGAGACGCCCTAACGAGGCAACGCTAATACCCTTACCCACAGATGACGCCACACCTCCCGTGACGAAAATGAATTTTGACATAAGTTCCTCCTTTTACCTGGAGTCATGTTGACTGACAAGGTTAACCGCGCTGCGATAAGATAACGACGTGCATTTCTGCCGGTAAATTATTCCGTGTGACAACAACTCTGGGCTGTACATTGATCGTTTCGACCCCCATCTCTCGACAGAATTTGTCCAGTGGGTCGAGTGTATCACGCTCACCTTCCAATGCCGGGGTGCGGTAGTGCATCGGAATGACTAAACGCGGCTCTACCTGACTAATCACCTCAGCCGCCTGTGTCGCATTAAGGGTGTTGTGGCCGCCGATAGGAACAAACAGTACATCGGCGTCGGCAACTTCTTCCAATTGTTCTTCTTGTAATGTGTGGCCCAGGTCTCCCAGGTGGCAAAGTACCAGTTCATCCATGTGAATCACATAGATGGTATTGCGCCCTCGTTCCTTCCCATGCTTGTCGTCGTGATAAGCGGCAACGCCAGTAATCAGAACATCACTAATCTCATATTCGCCCGGCCCCTGTACAACATACGGGTTGCCGCCCACGCCCTGTGCATAATTATGCCCGGCATGGTTGTGACTGACGGTGACGATAGGGGCATTGAGCTTGCCCAGCGAGTAGTCTGGCTGAGGAGAAAACGGGTCGGTAATCAAGGTTACATTTTTGCCACGTAGCTGGAAACAAGAGTGGCCTAACCAGGTAATTTCCATGTGTTACATATTCGCTTTTCTCATAAGTTCGGGCGGGGACCAACGTGTGTCCTCGCCCGAATACTATTGTACCACAGGGATAGGCGTTCTACAAGGGAATAGCCAAAATGTGATCTACAAGGTAAGGATATGTCAAACCAGCTTATTGACTTCCATGCTATAGAAGCATAAACTATGTGAAAGGATGTTCCATGATGCAAGAGACACAGCTTGTATCGCCATTTCATTCAGGCATATCCGCAAAATGGGTGACAATGCTTGTAGTAAATCAACCGTTTACAAAATGTAAACGGTTGAACAATTTCGATTGGAAAGGTTTTATGCCATGCCAGAAGAAGAAAATAGTCTCAAACCCGCCTTATTTGAGCAAAAACAACTCCGTAGAGTCTGGCATAAAGGGGAATGGTACTATAGCATTACTGATGTAATTGCTATCCTCACAGACTCTACAAATCCCCGTGTATACTGGGCTAATCTAAAAACCAGAGCAAAATCAGAAGGATTCGATGAGGCCCTCGTCCAGATAGAAACTCTCAAGCTCAAGTCGCCTGATAGCAGATTCCGCCTGACAGACACAGCAAATAGACAAACGCTCTTGCGCATCATCCAATCTATTCCCTCCCCTAAAGCAGAACCTTTCCGTCTATGGCTGGCCCAGGTCGGCGAGGAGCGGTTTGAGGAGATAGAGAATCCAGAAGCTGCCCTGGATCGAGTAAGAGCCACATACAGGGCTAAAGGCTACAACGATGCCTGGACTGAGGAGCGCATTAAAAACGACCTGGTACGGAACGAACTAACCGACGAATGGCGTCAACGCGGTGCAAAAGTTGGTGTAGAATACGCGATTCTGACCAACGAGATAAGCCAGGGAACCTTTGATCTGAGCATACAAGCATATAAACAGTACAAGTTCTTGCCAGCAAAAGAGAACCTCCGCGATCACATGACTACTATCGAACTTGTACTTTGTTCACTTGGAGAAGCTACGGCCACTCTCTACCATCGCAACCGCGATAGTCAAGGCTTTCCCGCCCTCAAGAGAGATGCAACTGATGCCGGAACCACAGCAGGCAAAGCACGTCGAATTATCGAAGAAGATACGGGCCAATCTATCGTCAGCTCGGAAAATCATCTCGAATTGAAAAAAGGCAAAGGCAAGAGGCTCAAAAGTTCTACACCAGCAGAAAATAAAGAGCAAAAACGTCTCAATCAGAATCCACAACTTTCTCTATTCAATGAGCCAACACAGGAGGAATAAGAGGGATCAGTTCATCTAAGTGAGAGCAGTCACAAGATACCTGCGAGTAGAAATCCACACGCAGGTATCTTGCTTTCTCCGTAATGCCATCTGGCTAGGCGGTCTCGACGTTGGGTCCAGCAGTAGCCGAGCCCTGCGAAGGTGCGGACTCAGAGGCGGCTGCCGGAGCCTCATCGGCGAAATCGCCCTCCTGCGCGGTCCGCTTGAAGGTGTAGTAGGCGGAATGGGCGGTTAACGGCTGGATACCGACCAGTTCCCAACCCTCTTTCCCCAGCGAATTCATGTACCGGCGAATAAAGGTGCTATGCCGCTCATTGCCGATTAGCGTCTGCAAGCCCTCGCTTGAAATTTGTCCGCGGTGGTCAATATACACCACTTTATAGGCCCATTGTGCCATTGTTGTTGCTCCTTTTTGGGCGCGATAAATCGGGCCCCTACATTCGGGTGCGCTAAAGCGGACCCCTACATTCGGGCGCGATAAACCGGCCCGTACATGGGTACGATGTGTCGCGGCCCAACGGTCATTCACAAGGTTTCGCTCATAATTTGGGCTACCTGTGGATAAAGACCTCAATGGCATATCCGATGTCATCGCTCGCCACTCTGCTGCAAAACATCCTGCCTCGCACGCAGACGCACAGCAGAGTGGCAAAACAACAGGGGTTGCGCCGGGTTCCACATTCAACGCGGCCCCTGTTGCAGATTCTCTATCCACAGGTTCTCTGCACAGTAGCAGTATAGCCGCGTTTGCCTCGTGCTGCACCGCCATTTTCGCCAGTTTTTTCAGCAGATAGTATGACCTGGAAACTACCTGTCTATTTCTACAGGTAGCCGCATCCCTACCCCTGTTCTTCCCGCCGTGACTGCAAGTAGGAGATGAGCAATGAGCCACCCAGGAAAACCAGTAACACAATCTCCATTGTGCTGAACGTCTTTTTCTTTTGCATGTGTTATCCTCTCTAAAAGCCTTTTCAGGCTTTAATCATTAGAACGAACAAGCGCTTTGACAGCAAATCCTCAATCCTCTCGAATCATAATACATACCATACATTTCTGCCAGAGTAATACCCACATTTTCCTGACAGGTTATTTTATCAATTTTGATACTTCTGTAGCATACAGTTCAATTGCTTTTTCTAGTCAAAATTAGAGAGTATCAGATTACTGATACTCCCCTTGAGACCTTAGAAAAAAATTTGTAGCAATGGAATTACTCATGCAAAAAGTATTTCCAGCTCTACTCCTCTTCTTCTTCATCCCCACCATCTGTATCCATAAAACACCTCTAATAAGAATTTGGAAAACCTCTTGTACTATAGCATAAAATATAACATTTGTATATCAGTACTATATCAACTTCATGAAATATCTTGAATTAGCTTGATACGTCTTGAGTAATGGAGTCAAATAAGATAAAATCCATAATAGATAAAGTGCGCGAAGTATTATCGTTGTCCGTCTATTATAGACGATTAAATCACGCATTTTATAAAAAGATGCAGGGACACAATGAAACTGAGATTTCAGAACCTCATAAGGAAACTTAAGACCATCAGCACCTTAGCATTTAACATTTTACAGTTCTTTGCGGCTTTGATTGCAATCATCGCAACAGCAACTGGAACTGCTATTGTTGCATGGCTCTTTCACTTTCAAGGTTGGGTGGTGCCACTATCAACATTCCTACTTGGGGTTTTTGTAACATTTGTTTTAGTGATCGTTTTTCTACTAAGAGCATCTCCCCCCAGATGGGTTCTTGGAGGATACAAGTACATCAAAATAGATTGCTTATACATAATCCATGAAGATGACCCAAAACACCATACTTATATGTTCGAGGTTGAAATCGAGGCGATCAAATCAGGAGTCAGTATTTTCGAAAGTACTTATCGCTGGACAGGGCATGGAATAGAAGAGGAACCAAAGGTTGTAAGCTCTGGTCATATCTTACTGGGTAAAATTATTAAGCAAAATGGATGGAAGTTTTATTATATACATTTAGGGCAAGAACTAAAAATAGGAGCAAGAACAACCGTCAAAATCAGACAAGAATTACATGATGCCGACAATAACTTTGAGCCTTATCTATCAAAAGTCGTCTCACTACCTATGGATCACATAACGTTGCACGTAGTTCTACCTAAAGCGCTATTTCCTGCAAAAATTTTTTTTAGAGAATGGGATGCGGCTGGGCCTGCGGGAAGGATAATTAGAGAAGCACCCGGAAAAATCAATTCTCATAGCGGGGAGATACGTTGGGAAATACCAAGTCCCGTTTTTCGCCATAGATTTTCCATTGATTGGATATATCCATAATGTCTTTGTTGTATGTTTAACCTCAATTCCAATATAGATGTCGTTAGCATTATTCCTCCAATATTTCTAACACGAAGTATTGTATTTCAGCAGCTTCCCGATTACAGAGCTTTTACACTCCCATTTCCTGCCACATCGAATACCGTCCCACGGCGAACCAGCAATGTGATGGCTGCCGCCAGTATCCAGAGGGCCTGAAGGCTTAGCACGATGATAGTGAGCAAGGGAGTAGTGAAAAGACCGATCAATCCTACTACCGCAAACGCGATGCCCAGACCAAAGGCGAGATAGCCAAACGCTCGTGGAAGGAGGCGTGAACCGAGCAGGATAGGTCCTAAAGACAGGAAGATAACCGACGCAGGTACAATTGGATAGAGATAGGTAAACACCGACATGATATCGAAGCTCGCAAGAGAGGTCATCGGGTGTCCAACAACTGCTGCCTGGGCCAGGTCTATGGTGAAAACACCCTCAACGAGGACAACAGCAAGCAGTACAGCAGACCCAATAATAGTCAGTAGACCTGCAAGGCTTGCCGTCCGACCAGCTTTCTGCACAAGCGCGAGGAAAAAGACGACTGAAAGAAGCGAACCGGTCGCCTGAAGCCATGTACCCAGAAACCACAGGTTGCGATACTCCTTTCCGATACTCACCACTTGTGCCGCAGTGGAATCGGGCGGAAGTTGCGCCAGACCGGCGCTAAAGCCAACACCAAAGTACATACCGAGCAGAATTGTTCCTAAAATACCGCAAACGGCGATCAAGATACGAGTTTGCTGTGTAGACATTGTTTTTCGCCTTTCTTCTTCATAAAAAATCATTCCTGCTATCTTCCTGAGTCGTGCGTTTCATTTCCGTTCCCTGTACTAATGGAGGAAACGTTCATTCATCTCTGATGTTGGAAGTATACAGGTGTAAAGGGGCGTCCGGTAGTGAAGGTTCTCATGAGATT
>DATGJV010000846.1:0-4137 GCA_035295005.1 Ktedonobacteraceae bacterium
TTGGCTCGCGGGACGTACTGGTACAGGTGAAGGCCGCTTCTATCTGCGGTACCGATATGCATATCTACGAATGGGATGCATGGGCGCAGAGCCGTATGACTGTTCCTCGTATCTTTGGTCACGAGTTCGCCGGTGAGATTATCGAGGTTGGCAGCGAGGTAACAACGCTGGTTCCAGGCGATTTTGTCGCCGCCGAGACCCATATCACCTGCGGTCACTGTTACCAGTGCCGTACCGGGCAGGCGAATGTCTGCCGTAATGTACAGATACTGGGTATTGACCGCGATGGCGCGTTTGCGGAGTATATCGCCATCCCCGAAAGCGTCGCCTGGAAAACGGGCAAAGAGATTGACCACAGTGTCGCCTCTATCCAGGAACCCTTTGGCAATGCCGTCCATGCCACATATGCGGACGAGATAACAAACAAGACGGTGGCAGTTTTTGGTTGCGGCCCCATTGGATTATGGGCGGTTGGCCTGTGTCGCATTTCCGGTGCCAGCGATATCTTCGCCATCGAGCCGAACCACAAACGATTGGCTATCGCGACAACAATGGGTGCGAATTACGTCTATAACCCGCTTGAAATAGACCCTGTACAACAGATACTTGAGGTCACCGATGGTCTTGGCGTTGATGTGGTACTGGAGATGTCGGGCAATGGTGGAGCTATCCGCCAGGGTTTTAAGGCGCTGCGCAATGGCGGACGTGTTTCGTTGCTTGGTATACCCTCGCGTAACATTGACCTTGACCTCGCTAACGATATCATTTTTAAAGGTGCTACCATCTATGGCATCTCTGGACGGCGCATTTTTGATACCTGGTACCGCACACGTCGCATCCTCGAGGGTGGTCAACTCGACCTGAAACAGGTAATCACGCATACCCTGCCCTTCGACCAGATTCATGAGGCAATGGAGATTATGAAATCCGGCGATTGTGGCAAAATCGTTATGACTTTTTAATAGCGCAAGCGAGCATAGAAAGGAACACAATAGGTTACAATGGAAACGCTGCAACAATATGTACAGGGTGAACTCAATGCTCTACGTGAAAAGGGCGTGTTTCGCCGACCGCGAGTATTGGAGACGGAACAGAAGGCGACCGTGATTATGGATGGTCGCGAGGTTATCACACTTTCCTCGAATAACTATCTTGGTCTGACCGTTCATCCTAAACTCAAAGAGGCCGCTATTCATGCCATTGAGAAGTATGGCGTTGGTTCCGGTGCCGTGCGTACCATCGCGGGTACAATGACGCTACACCGGGAATTGGAAGAGAAACTGGCACGTTTCAAGCACGCTGAGGCAGCATTGACGTTCCAATCCGGCTATACCACCAACCTCGGCGTTATCTCGGCATTGATGCAGGAGGGCGATATCATCGTCAGCGATTCACTGAACCACGCCAGTATCATTGATGGCACTCGCCTCAGTAAAGCGGGTCGCAAGGTTTTTCCACACAAAGATATGCATGGTCTGCGTCGCGTGCTGGAAGAGTGCCAGAATGCTAATAAAGTTATGGTTGTGACTGATGGCGTTTTCAGTATGGATGGCGATATTGCGCCTTTACCGGAGATTGTCGAAATCGCCGAGGAGTATGGCGCGTTTGTTATGGTGGACGATGCCCACGCCAGCGGCGTTCTCGGCAATGGGCGCGGCTCTACCGTCCATTTCGGCCTCGAAGGACGTGTCGCGTTGCAAATGGGAACGCTCTCTAAAGGCATTGGCGCGTTAGGCGGCTATGTTGCCTGTAGCCAGGATGTGAAAGACTTCCTGCTCCAGCGTGCACGTCCAGTCCTGTTCAGCACCTCGCATCCACCCTCTGTTGTAGCAACCTGCATTGCCGCGATTGATATCCTTGAGCATGATAGCAGCCTTGTCGAACGCCTCTGGGAAAATGCACGCTTCTTCAAACGAGGTCTTACAGAATTAGGTTTTAATACCGGGCAGAGCGAGACCCCGATTACGCCTGTTATTATCGGTGAAGGTGCGCTGGCAATGAAATTTAGTGACCGTCTCTTCCAGGAAGGCGTTTTCGCGCAGGGCATCGTTTTCCCAACGGTTCCCGCCGACAAGTGCCGCGTGCGTACCATTGTCACAGCCCTGCACACCCAGGAAGAACTGACAAAAGCCCTCAACATCTTTGAAAAAGTGGGCAAAGAACTGAAAATCATTTAAGAACTATTCCAGGGTACCCGCAAGGAGTACCCCTACTATACTCAATAAGCGCACCACTGAACTGGACAGGTATCGAAGTATAGTAGGGGTACTCCTTGCGGGTACCCTGGTCATTTAAGCGTTGGCAACACCAGCTTTTCAATCACTGTGGCAACGCCCTCTTCGGCATTGCTCAGTGTGATGTAATCGGCGGCTGCTTTCACCTCGTCGTGGGCATTGCCCATCGCAACGCCCAGACCGGCGAAACGCAGCATGCCGATATCGTTATGATTATCCCCAATCGCTACCACCTCTTCAGGCGCAATGCCCAGATTTGCTGCGATAACTTTGAGCGCATTCCCCTTTGACACGGCGGGGTGTAAAAACTCTATCAAATCGAATGAAGATTGTGTGACATATAACTTACCCGCGAAGATTTCCTCCAGTTTGAACCGTTTCTCACGCAGCGTCTCAGCATCCCCCACGCCCACTATCTTGATGCAGGGTAATGGGTACAAACTCGCAATGTTTGCCATCTCTACTGGCGGCGCAATCGGCGGGCGATACCAGCTACGCGCTCGCGGCGTATCTCTGTCAACATAGACACAATCAAGAGTATGGTAGGCACGATAAAAGCCGAAAGAGCGCAAGGTTTCTAATACGGGTAAGATGTATTCCCGCGGAAAAGGCTGTTCGTAGAGAATGCGCCCATCCGCGAAGTTTGCGACAACCGCCCCATTCTCAATAATTTGCGGCGTAGTTAGTGGCAAATCGGCGCACACCTGCCGCAACACTTGTAATGTCTGTCCCGTCGCAATGACAATGGTTATGCCTCTCTCTACTGCTTTACATAAAATATCATGAGTACGAGGCGTAATGACCTTGTGCGGTGCTGGTGTTAAGAGTGTTCCATCGAGGTCAATGGCGATAAGGCGGTACATCAAAAGCTCCTGAATGATAAACGGATAGATTTGCTTCAGTATATGCATATGTAATACCCTTTGGGCAAATGCTCCCTTGCCAAACTCCGACTTTGCCAATATACTACGGGCAGAAGAGACTACACACAATAATATTTTTGAATGACATGGAGAGAGTATTGCAATCAAGGAAGCAAGCAAAACGGGCGAGTATAGAGCAGGTGGGGGCGCTGCTTGTCGTGGGAAGCGGCAAAGGCGGCGTCGGCAAATCTATGGTGAGCGTGAATCTGGCGGTTGCGCTGGCGAAACAGGGTGCAAGCGTTGGTTTGCTGGATGGCGACGCCTATGGCCCCAGCATTCCCATGATGTTGGGCGTGCGCAAACGTGGCGAGAGTCAGGGCTGGGCGGCATCTTTGCCACTTGCCCATCACGGAAAAATCACAGACGAGCAGAAGATTCAGCCTCTTCTGCGCTATGGCGTAAAAATCATGTCGGTCGGTTTCTTTATCGGCGAGGAGCAGGCCGTCGCGCCGATGCCTGACGTGTTGGGCATGCTCATTCGTCAACTCCTTACCATCGTGAATTGGGGAACCCTCGATTATTTGCTGATAGACCTACCTCCCGGCACCGGCGAGCCGCAAGCCACGCTCTGCCGTGAACTGCGTCTTGATGGTGCGATTCTGGTAACGACGCCACAGGATATCGCTCGCATAGATACCGCAAAGGCGGTCGGGTTATTGCGGATGGTGCAAGTTCCCATACTTGGATTGGTGCAAAATATGGACGGTTTTATCTGCCCGCATTGTGGCGAGCGTGCTGATATTTTTCCGCACAGCACGGAAGACCGCTCTCTGCTCGATAATCTACCCTTATTAGGGCGTATTCCTCTTGACCCCGCCACGGCGGCAGCTGGCGATAAAGGACAACCGGTAGTCATCACTCAGCCAGAGTCGCCAACCACCACGGCAATTTTGTCAATGGCGAAAAGGGTCGTGGATAGAGTTGAGGAAGAAAAAATACAAGCGCCTATGCAAGATGATCCGGTACAAGCGAATGAAGCC
>DATGJV010000847.1:0-4078 GCA_035295005.1 Ktedonobacteraceae bacterium
CGTCTGTATGAGCGTGAATTGAGGAAACGCGAAGAGGAGACCGCGAAACTCAAGGGTGAGAATGTGCAAGCCGATTTCGGCACGCAGATTCGCACGGTGACGATACACCCGTATAATATCGTCAAAGACCATCGCACAAACCACGAAACCAGCGATACGGCTGGCTATCTAAATGGAGATGTTGATCCTTTCGTCTATGCCTACCTGCAAATGATGGCCGGTGGAGTTGCCGCCGAGGTGTAAAGGAACAGGATGGAAATAAACAGGCTCCATGCAAATGCCGGGGCATTTGCATGGAGCCTGTTTATTTCCATCCTGTAAAGTGTATTATGCATGCGCGAGGCTGCGGGCGTCGTTGGCGAAACGTTCGGGGTAGCGCAGTTTGCGCAGGGCTTTGACTTCGATCTGGCGAATACGCTCGCGGGTGAGTCTGTAGATCGCGCCCACATCGTCGAGGCTGTGATAGTGACCATCGCGCAAACCGTAGCGCAGTTCGATGATGGTGCGCTCGCGCTCGTTCAATATCAGCATGGCCTGCTCGATATATTCGCGTAACAGCCGTTGAGAAACCTCGTCCACGGGCGCTACCATGCTGGTATCTTCGATGGTGTCGGCGAGGTGATATTGTTCGTCATCAGCCACCGGTGAGTCGAGCGAGGCGGGCTGTTCGGAAACGCTCAGTAGCTCGATAAGGCGATCTTTCGTCAGGCCAACCGCTTCGGCAAGTTGTTCCGGCAAGGGTTCGATACCCTGCTCCTGGTACATTTGGCGAGCAATGCGCTTGATTTTGTAAATCAATTCGACAACGTGAACCGGTATATGGATTGTTCTGGCATTTTCCGCGATGGTGCGGCTGATAGCCTGACGAATCCACCACGTGGCATACGTGCTGAAACGGAACCCGCGTCTGTAATCGAATTTTTCAGAGGCACGCATCAGTCCAATATTGCCCTCTTGCACCAGATCGAGCAGTGGCAACCCCTGATTGGCATAACGCTTCGCGATGCTCACAACGAGGCGCAAATTGGCCTCGATGAGTTTCTGACGAGCATGCTGGTCTCCACGAGCAACACGTTCTGCCAGGGCCAACTCCTGTGCAGCACCCAGCAGGGGAAATGAGCCGATTTCTTTGAGGTATTGTTTGACCGAGTCATCAAGAGCTACCCGCGAATCACATTCGTCCTCATCACGCTCATCTTCAAGCACCCCATCTTCGCCGACCCACTCATCATCCACGTAATCCACGCCTTCAAGGCTCTCCACATGAAACGTTGTTGTCATTCCTTTTGCTCCCATTACCACTACTCCTTCATAGCGCGTTCTATCAAACACGAACGGTATTGCATTCAAACTTCACGAAACTGTTGCAAACATCCAGTGGGAAGAAATCTTTCTCGCAATTTGCCTTCCCATTTCTATTCAGTGCAAGAATCGTGCCAAACTATGAAGTACCCAGGGTATTGCGCGTAAACCTGGAGCATAAATCAGCAATATGTCACATCTCTAGCACTATACCAATCGGCATTTCAACGATTTTCTGAAGTCGAGTTTGATTATTTTTCATATTGTTGCAGGGCAGCCGGGTTTTAGCAGCCTGGCAAGGGATAAAAAAATGAAGAAATTTCCAGAAGTGCGGTTTTTTCCGCAGTGACTTTATATAGAGGCATAGGCATTTATAGCTGAAAACTTGACGGATTTGGCGCTACCTGTTATGCTTAGAACACAAGCGCAGGTTGCTAGCAGGTGGATATCGCACATGTGTACAGGTATACGCTTGCCATGGGTGTCGCAATTTCATCGTAAATGTATCTCGGTCTGGGTCTGATGAAACGGGCCGGGAAAATTTTGTGATAGAAAGATGAAGAAATCTTCATTAAAGTGCTGACAGCAGCAGCAATTTGTGATATGATAGCGGCGGTATGGTTTATGGACTGCTGTGGGGATGCGGATGCAGCGGCGGAGGCTCCCCCTCGGCTTACTTCTTCGTCTTGCTTTACTTTTTGTATGGCGAGATGAGTACAATCCTCCATTGAGAAGGAAGGAGGCGATTTCGTGGAAAACGCATTTCCCCGGTGTCGCAAATGTAGTGAAGGTGATCTGGTTCCGCTTTCGGATTTCGGTAGCCAGGGAGCTTCCATCGAGTACAAGGCCTGGGTTTGCACCAACCCTTCCTGCCTGTACAACATCAAAATCCGTAACGGAGATATCATCATTAACGAGCCTATCAGCGACGGGTCGCTCCACTCTTATCGTAGTGGACGGCAGTAAGTTTGCGAATGTGGCATCAGCACAGGCCGTTGTTATGCTATAGCAGCGACCTTTGCCGGTGTCGGGTGAGTACAGATGTACGCTCAATCGCTGTCACCAGTTCTGGTGGAACGACGAGGCAAAAGGCGCAAAGCGTTTCTTTTGCCTCTTTTCTTATATAGTACGTGAAAACATCAATAGAGATAAACACTCTTTTGGCAGCGCGGTCAGGAGTGTGTTATACTTGACATGATAGTTCTCACGGTGGTTTTCTTATCAAGAAAGAATGGGCAAGACCATGTTCAATGAGTACATTAATAAAGCGATGCAACATGCTCAATATGAGCAAATTGAAGATGGGACATATTTTGGCCGGATTCCTGGCTTTCAGGGCGTCTGGGCAAACCAACCAACGAAACAAGAATGCCGCGAAGAATTACGTGAGGTTTTAGAAGGTTGGGTACTCCTCAATATTGCTGATCATACACCCTTGCCTACAGTTGATGGGATAACGTTGGAAATTGGGAGATTAGTCTAGTGGCTAAACTTCGACCAATCAAACGCAAGGAACTGGTTAGCTTCTTACGCCAACTCGATTTCAGTGGCCCTTATGCTGGTGGCAAACATGAGTATATGCAACGGGGTCATCTCAAAGTACATATTCCTAATCCTCATCAGAGTGATATTAGCGTGGGGTTACTCAGACGAATTCTTGAAGAAGCAGGTGTTTCCTTGCAGGAATGGGAAAAACTATAAGATAGGGTTAAATGGCCCTACATAATTATACAAAGGAGTCAGAATAAACGTGCTCAATCGATTCTTTGGGCAGAAACAGCAGCAACCGCAACAGGAAGAGCCTGATAATCAGCCCAACGCTGCTCAAGAGCGGGCAGGAGGAGAAGTTGTGTCTGAACAGCGCTTTAATATTTTCAAGAATAGTTTGAGCCGCACCCGCCAGCTTTTTAACCGGATGGGCGATAACTTCAAGCAAGATGATATCACCGATGACCTCTGGGATAACCTGGAAGAGGCGCTTTTGAGCGCCGATGTCGGCCCGTCCACCGTTGACTGGTTGATTACCCACCTGCATGAACGTGTGGAAAGAGAGCATCTTACGAGGGGGTCGCAGGTCAAGGCCGCGTTACAGGAAGAGATGGTGAAACTGCTGGGCAAATCAACACCCCTACGATTCTCCAAACAATCTCCCTTGACTGTTATCCTGGTGATTGGCGTCAATGGGTCAGGCAAGACGACCAGCATTGCGAAGATGGCTTACCGGTTGACACGCGAGGGCCATAAAGTGACCCTTGCCGCCGCCGATACCTTCCGTGCCGCCGCCATTGACCAGTTGAAGGTGTGGGGAGAGCGCGTCGGCGTACCCGTCATCAGCCAGAATCCCGGTTCTGATCCTGGTGCAGTGGTCTACGACTCCATCCAGGCCGCGTTGACTCGCGGGAGCGATGTACTGATTGTAGATACTGCTGGTCGTCTGCACACGAAGTACAATCTGATGGAAGAGTTGAAAAAGATCAACAAGATCATCCAGAAGTTTGTTCCCGATGGCCCGCACGAACTGTTGATTGTGATGGACGCAACGACCGGCCAGAACGCGCTGCTCCAGGCCCGTCAATTTGCCCTTGACGTTGGTTTATCGGGCGTCATTATTACCAAACTGGATAGCACCGCGAAGGGGGGATTCGCGTTTGCCGTCGCTGATGACCTGGGCGTCCCCATCAAATTTATTGGCACCGGCGAAAAGGTGACGGATTTGACACCCTTTGACCCACAAAGTTTCGTTGCCGCGCTCTTCGCGCAAGACTGACGAGGAGGT
>DATGJV010000848.1:0-6561 GCA_035295005.1 Ktedonobacteraceae bacterium
GGCTTTTCAGGCATACCCTGACAGGCAGGTACCCATTGCGGTCAAACGTGGCATTGAAAAGACAGCACACCGAGTGGGATTTACCAACGTGATCGGCATGGATGCCTGGGAAACGACCGCCTTTGGTCCCATCACCGTCACCGCTGTGCCAGGCAAGCACGGAGTCCCAGAGATCACATATATGCTGCAAGTTGCAGAACGCACGGTCTACTTTGGAGGCGATACCCTGCTCATCCCGGAACTGAGTGAGATTCCGCGGCGTTTTGGGCCAATAGATGTGGCGTTGCTGGCTATTAATGGTTTACAAATCCGTCCACAGGGCAACAAACAGGTGGTGATGAACCCACGGGATGCAGCGGAATTATGCCGTATCATCCATCCCCGCTACGCCGTGCCAATCCACTATACCTTTACGGGAGGGCCGATTCTGAACACGCTGGTGTTGAAGTATGCCGGTACATCCGAGGTGGTGTTACAAGAGTTTCAGCAAGCTGTTACGCAATTTGCTCCTGAAACAACAGCACGCATTCTTGCCCCTGGCGAACCTCTGCACGTGACAGCATAGGTACTGGTCTGGACGGATAGGAATCTACCGGGTACTTGCGGTCAGGCTAATACTTGCTGGCTCTCAGCGATAATGGCCCGTGCTGCTCTCTCACCATCCAGAATCGCATGTTCAACTCGTCTGGGGGCAACGCAATCGCCAACCCTGTAAAGCCGTTTGACTTTGCCTTGCAATTGAAAATAGAGGCTATCGTTGGCGGCTTGCGGTGTTGCCATGACGGCAAGGGCAAGATTTTCAAGCTGGCGCGGTTGTCCGGTGTAGTTGTTGATGATGGTGGCGCTGTTGGGGCCGAGACCTGCTAAGAAGTGGTTGGCGGTCAGGCGAACGCCTTTCGCGAGGACACGACGGTACCAGAGTTCGATGTCAAGAGTGATGCCGAGGTCGCCGCCGACGTAGAATTGGCCCGTGACGACTTCCACGTTGCAACCGCGTTCCGCCAGCAGTTCGGCGGTACTGGTGGCCTGATGGAAGCCGATTTGATCGAAGACGAGGACATTTTCTCCCGGTGCAGCAGTCTTTTCGCCTTGCAAGACTTGCCACACGGTTGCGACATGGGGTAGGTCAGCACCGGGAACGAATGGTAATACTGGATGGGAACCTGTAGCGATAATCACCGCGTCGGGCTGTTCGCGCTCAATCATCTCTGCTGTGACTGTGATGCCTGTTCGCATATCCACACTGTTTTCGAGGAGTTCGCGCTGCAAGTTGCGTGAGGAGTCGCCGAATTCGACGCGGCTGGGAACACGCACGATCAGGTTGATCTGGCCGCCCAACTCCTGTTGTTGCTCGTAGAGCGTCACATGAAACCCACCTTGCGCAGCAACTTTCGCCGCTTGCATACCGGCTGGCCCACCACCCACGACGATGAGTCGGGGTTTATGCGTAGCCTGTTTTGAATTGATAGCAATAAGGGGTGGGAAACGTCGTTCGTTGCCGGTGGCCGGCGTCTGGATGCATCCCAGGGTCATATTGAGGCCCATGCGCCCGATACAGTACTGGTTGCACGAGATACAGAGGCGGATGGACTCCGTGCGGCCCTCGCGAGCCTTGCGCGTGAAGTGGGGGTCGCAGATTTGCCCGCGCACGACATCCACCATATCGGCCAGACCCTCGCGCAGGATACGTTCCGCCTGTACGGGGTCTTTGATGCGCCCTGTACAGAAGACGGGCAGTTTGACGGCCTCGCGAATACTGGCCGAGACGAAGAGCTGGTAGCCAGGTGGGGTGTGCATGGAACCCTCGACCATGTAGAGGTTGTGGAACTCGCCGATGCTGGTGTTGATGAAGTCGAGCTGCCCAGTGGCCTCCAGGCGACGGGCAATCTCGGTGACATCATCAAGCGTGAGGCCAGCCGGAATGAGTTCATCGCCGCAGAGGCGGATGCCCAGCGTGAAATCGCGCCCGACTTCGGCACGAACAGCAGCGATGACTTCGAGGGCGAAGCGCATACGATTTTCGAGCGAGCCGCCATAGTTGTCGGAGCGGCGATTGTAGTAGGGCGAGAAAAATTGGCGCATGAGCGAACTATGCGAGGATTGCAGTTCCGCGCCGTCAAAGCCTCCTTCACGCACATGACGGGCGACGAGCGCATAGCCGCGCACAATCTCGGCTATCTCCTCCGGCTCAATTTCTTTGCACATTTCATGATGGATGGGGTCTACCATCGGTGAGGGGCCGAGTACCGGGCGATGTGAGTAGATGCTGCTGGATTGCATGCCGTTGTGGTTCAATTGCGCGAAAATGCGTGTGCCATGCTCATGTACAGCGCGGGTCATACGGCGATAACAGGGGACGACTCGCGGGTCAAAGCCGTGTATGAGCGGTTGATAGGCCCAGTCGCTGGGATGTACCGATTGCTCTTCCGTGATGATGAGACCGCAGCCGCCCTTAGCGCGTTCAGCATAATAGGCGGTCAGGCGCGGCCCCGGCAGGTTATCCTCCGACAGGTTGGTCAGGTGCGCGGCAAACACGACGCGGTTCGGAATAACGGTTTGCCCGATACGAATAGGTGTGAAGAGATATTGATACTGACCTGCCATGATATTTCCTTTAACAGTGTTCACCCGCGTGCCGTCCTTCGGCGATGGCGTGTCCGATACGACGCGGCGCGACGCAATCGCCGATACGGATGAGGCGCGGAATGTGACCTTTTAGTGCATAGTACAACGCTTGCGACGGGCGGTCATAGGTGCCGAGTACGACGCAATCGGCGGGAATGGCGCGTTCACCCGCTGCGAAACGGTCGGCGACAATGACCTGTCCCGGTTCGATACGCACTATCGTCGTATGTGGCATTGTTACCACACCTATTGCCATTGTCCGTTGCATCCAGGAAACAACGTCATGCGTAGATGTAAGCTCACGTCCGGCATACAGTTCTTCCGTGACAATCTCGACGGGATGCCCCTGTGACGCTAGCAGTTCCGCGACCGAGTAGACACCATGTGATGAAGATTCGTCAATCACAACGACGTGCTGGCCTTCCACGGTTTCGCCACGTAAGATACGGCGCACATCTGTTACATGCGGCAAATCGTGACCGGGAATGGGTAACAATCCAGTGCCGGTATGAGCGCCCGTTGCCACGATAACCGCTTCTGGACGCTGTTCCAGTATCATATCGGCGGTTACTTCTGTATCCAGATGTATTTCAACATTCAACTGTTCAAGTTGCGCCTGTAAATAGTCGGTAATTAATTGCAATTCGCCGCGTCCTGATCCTTTTGCTGCCAGTGCTACTGTACCGCCGAGTGCTGCTTCTCGTTCGTATAGCACAACCCGCTTTCCGCGCATGGCCGCAGTTCGTGCCGCCTCCATACCGGCCGGGCCGCCGCCAATAATGATTACCGAAGGCGTGCGCGTTGGACGAGTGCGCCGGTCTTTGATAGTCGTCAGCGGGGTTGGTTGTATATGCAGGACATCGGGATTGACGTTGCAACCCATCCGTACATTCATCACGGTGCGTACCTGACAACCTTGATTGCAGGAGAGGCAAGGGCGTACTTCGCTGGCGTGTCCTTCCTGAGAAAGTCCTGGTAGTGAGGGGTCAGCAATCAATGCGCGAATCATCTCTACGCCGTTGGCCTGTTCTTCAGCCAGGATACGCTCCGCCTCTGCTGCGCTCATAATACGTCCGGCGGCGAAAACTGGTATAGAGATAGCCGCTTTGACTGTTGCCGCAAGCTGTGTAGCATAACCCCGCGATACATGCATCGAGGCATGGAACGGGAACATTTGTGTGCTGAAGATGCTGCCCATTGTGATGGTCATATAATGCACCCGACCCGTATTTGCCAGTATCTGTGCTACCTCAACGCCCTGTTCCGGCGTCAAACCTGCCCACGGGGCCAGTTCGTCGGCACACAAGCGTATGCCAAGTACATGATCGCGTCCCAATGCACCAGCTACCGCCTCTATAGTTTCCTGCACCAAACGCACCCTGTTCTCCAACGCACCCCCATACTGGTCTGTACGCTGGTTAGTGAGTGGTGAGAGGAATTGTCGCAGTAGGGAACGGTCAGATATCTGTAGCTCCACGCCGTCCGCACTGCCCTGTCTCGCGTGTTGTGCCGTCAGTGCGAAGCCTTCGATAACAGAGATAATGTCGGTTAACTCCATTGCCTTTGGCACTTCACGCGAGGAGACATCCGGCACGGCTGAGGGAGCCAAGATTTCTCGCTGCCGGAGATCGCTTACCGATTGCTGCCCATTATGATTGAGTTGCACGATTGCCAGCGAGCCATACTGGTGAATGTGCTCGCTTACTTTAGCTATCGCAGTGGGAGTTTCGGGCAAATAACCCATCAAAGCATACTCATAAGGTAAATCGGAGGAATGGACGATATGCTCTTCCAATACAATAATGCCCGCGCCGCCCTCCGCTCGTGCCGTGTAATAATCAGCGTGCAAGTCGCTCAGCAGATTGTGTTGGGCATAATTGGTCGTATGGCTGCCAAAAATAATCCGGTTGCGTGCCTGACGCGGCCCAAGTTGTAGTGGTTGGAAGAGTTTTTGTTGCATGGGGGTATTGTACCACACAATTATATCATTCTCACCGCGACAATCCCCGTCATGGTTCCGACAAAGATGCTGTTCTGGAAGAGTGTTGGTGTCGCGAAGCGCGATGTTGGGCCGACGGAGAGTGTGGCACGCACCGAACCTGTTGTCGCGTCCAGGGCATACAGCATACCGCCGCCAGGATCGAGACTATAGACGGTGTTTCCTCCTATAACTGGTGAGCCAGTCACTTGCGTTTGAGCTTGCCAACCTGGGACAAGGTTCGTTCCTGATGTGAGTTTTAGCTCGCGCAACCCATCGGCACAGGGAATAAAGGCCAGCTGGCCGCTTATAGCTGCTCCACCATAGGCACCAGCAGGGCAAACAGAAATTGTCTGGATTTGCCCACCTATTCCTCCCAGATGATCTGCATGGAGTAAGTAACCCTGGCTGGACTTGCCGTGAGCAAAGAGCAAACCGTTGGGCAGCAGTACCGGCCCAAGTGACCCGAGGTCTAAATCTGCCGCATTATCGCTCTGCCAGTCCTGGGGAGCAAAGGCATCCTCAAGTTGTAAGGTTGGTGATAGACGTAAGACGGAATCGCTGTGATCCCAGTTTCCCTGGGTAATTGCGCCGTTACCGACCGTCACATAGAGATTTCCCTGAGCATCTAGGACTGGTCCCGGAGGAGCCCAGATTGCCCCTTCACGCGGTGAAGGAACCTGATAGGTGAGTAGCGTCCCCGTCCCATCGGTACTCGAAGCGACGACCATGCCGTGGTAATCGCCACAGTCGCCGTACAGCCCACCAAAGGCAATATAGACCCTGCCCCCATGCAGGGCAAGGGCAGCACGTTGCTGTTCCGTTTGTGGGTTTGCACCGGGCGGGTCTACCAGACGCCGGACTTTGATGTGTCCTGTTTTGAGATCAACGCCGACCAGCAGATGTGCTGGCCCCTGTACCTCCGCCACGGCAAAGACCAACCCCGTCTGCGGATCGTAGATCGGCGTGCCAGTAATGCCGAGAGGATCAATGTTGCCACACGGCAAATCTGAGAGCGGCACCGGGGTTCCCACCGTAGTATGCCAGTGTATCTGCCCGGTCCGTGCATCAAGCGCGTACAGGGTATCGTGTTCCGTTGCCACAATCACCTCTCCACCCATCACGAGTGGCTCAGCATACACTGCTCCGTCGAGTGGTTGTTTCCAGAGATTGGTGAGGCGGGTAGGATCAGGTTCACTTGCGACAAACCCGCTACGAGCATTGTCATAGTGGTACATGGTCCAATCGGCGCTGGACACCTGAACTGGCGTTGCTGTACTCGGAGGGAGCGTGAGTGGCGTAATTTGCACAGCGTGAGGTGGTGGGACACTCAAGGATTGCAAGAACAGATGAATCGAGTGCCGCTGGGTGTAGAGGAAACCAGCGAGCAGGATAACGATGACGAGTATAATCGCCAGACCAATTCGCCCGCGTTTTGTAAAGCGGCGAGAGTGTTTATGTCTGTCTTGCATGTTGTTCGATTCTCTCATAAGAGTAGCATCACCTCTGTATTCCTGAGTTCTCATTATTACTAGCACCAACAAATATTATACTTCCTCTATGGAAACAGAAGATATGCAGGTCAAATCATCATTCCGTTTTCGGGATTATCAGGCGTATACAGCTTTTGAACCAATGTTGCCGGGGAATATTTGAGGGAACAGGCAAAACTTCGTCTCTATTGTATATGCATGTAAGTGAAAGAGATGGCTCGCATGCTCGGTAAAAGTATTACATTCAAAACGCTTTTGCGCATAGCTGGAGTGCTGTGCCTGCTCTGGGTACTATACCGTGTCTTTAGCATCGCAACAATGCCTACTATGGATGGTTCTTCTCAGCAAACGTATTATTTGATCCAGACTGATTGGCTTTTTGCTCTGTTTTTGATGATATACGGAGGACTGCACTGGTTTCTCGCGGCGGCTGTACTGCTATTGAGCTTCAGCGTTGAGCGGGCC
>DATGJV010000849.1:0-2880 GCA_035295005.1 Ktedonobacteraceae bacterium
GCTTCCAACTCGGCTGGCAGACCAATATCCCCAACATAGAGCATACCGGTGTAATCGCGCCCCGGAAAAAAGAAGAAGCCCTGTTTGGGACAGGCCAGTGTGATGGTGGTATCCGCTCGCAGCGTACCAGGATCAATCTCACCGGTATCTGCGTTTAAGCCTGTAGGCAAATCTATAGCAATCACATGTAGTGCTGGACGCTGCGCTCGCTCCTGCTCCACACGTCCCAATAGTGTACGCATACTATCGGGCAAGGGGCGCGAGTGTCCCGTTCCCAGTATGGCATCAATGACATAATCGGCCTGTTGAATGGCATGTTCCAATGCGGTTGGAGTCTCTTCCTCCGCCAGTTCGCGCCCACGCACCGTCAAACGCTGCTCTTTCCAGCGATACAGGCTTACATACGCTCCCCATTGTTCCAGATAGCGAGCAACGACCAGGCCATCCCCGCCATTGTTGCCGGGGCCAATCAACAACAGGAATTTCAGATGCTCCAATGAATGTTGCTTTCCATTTTGCACGATAGTGTGCGCGATAATCTCCGCCGCGCTCCTACCCGCGTTCTCCATCAGTATGTGGGAAGTCAAATGATATTCCTTATCGGCCCGCGCTTCCAGTTCGCGCATTTCATCAACAGTTACGATATGCATATCTATTCTCCCGCCTCTTCCGGCATGTGATATGTGGTGTATTGTGTTCTCTTTTGTATATTGTAATCTGACTACCGTGAAAAGAAAAGATCGGGCCGATGCTCAGGAATAATACCGCGGGATAGACGACGGACGCCTGCAAGGGATCCTTTCCTGGCGGTACCCTACGCTTGCCTCTCATCCACAAAACTGCTATACTCATCACCATGAAACTTGCACTCAAGATCACGCCACAACGCAGCACGCAGTATAGCACGATGGTCGAAACGCTGGCCGCGCCCGAACTGCTTGCCAGCCCATTGGGCAAATATATAGAGACAATCATGCCAGTTACGCTTGCTGGTCAGGCGTATTTGCTGGCAACAATTGACGCTGAACAGGTAGGAGAACAGCAAGCGATTCTCTCAAGGCTGGGGGCGACGAGCGAAACGTATGAATATTTTGAGCGCATTGGTGAGATAACGGGGCCATTATTACGCCCGATAGAGCCACAATTTGTTCCCTTTGTGCCGGTAGAAATGGCGGAGGCGCGGCGTTATAAAGGGAAGACAAACGAGATATTTACGCGGGTATTGCTCAACATCGCGCTTTTCGCCGGTGCCTATAGCCAGAAAGTCACGGAGCGATTGCGCATTCTTGACCCGCTGGCGGGTGGTGGTACGACGCTATTTCTCGCGTTGAGCGCCGGGTATGACGCCTTCGGCATCGAGCTAAACCGGCAGGATGTCGAAACCACGGAAGTCTTCGTGCGACAGTACCTGCATAGCGAACACATTCCATTCAAGGAGCGGGATGAGCGGCGTAAGTTGGGACATCGCTACCAGTTCGAGATTGGTCATAAGAAAGACACCCGCTACCTCGTACTGGCTCATGGTGACACGGCACAGGCTAATTTGCATATGCAAGAAGTGCCAGGTGGCCCGCATATGCACGCCATCGTCGGCGATTTGCCCTACGGTATCCAGCATTTCGGCGAAATCGCAGGTCTGCTACTTAAAGCGTTGCCGGTATGGGAAACGATGCTGCTTCCCGGCGGCACACTGGCCCTGGCATGGAACGCGACACGCATCGAGCGAGCGCACATGGTCAACCTGCTGCAAGAGTATACGCATCTGACAGTACGCGATGAGCCACCTTACACTCAACTGGCGCATACAGTGGATCGTGTTATCAAGCAGCGCGATATTCTGGTTGCCGTGCGGGAATAATCATCGGGATGGTCATAAGGTAAGGCATTCCATGAACTGTCTTACCTTGCTTCTCACTTCCCCAACATCTTCACCAGCTCATTAGCCATCTCCAGGGAATAGTTTTGCCCACGGTCATGCGGGTACACCTGGAACATGTTTGCCAGCCACAATCCTTTGAAAGGCGTTTCGTGAGGCGGGATATGCTGACGATAGTCGGTGGTAACGATGGGTTGGGCGTAGGGGGCGTTAAACAGCCAGCTTTCCTGTACCCAGGATGGGTCAAAGTCGGGGCGGATGCGTTGCAGGGCGGGCGTAAATTCGCGCAACAATTCCTCTTTGCTTTTTTTGAATAACGGGTCGTCCATCGGGCGATAGTTACCCAGGTAGACGATGTGCCGCCCACTATATTCAGATGGTGGACGATAGTTGGTATGCTCGAAAAGGCCGGTAAAGGGATAGCCGGGGTCGCAGAGATTAATCCAGTAGCTATCGGTAAGCTGGCGGTCGAGCGAGAGTATCAGGCACTGCGCACCATACGCCTGGCCCCAATCATATCTGGCGCGATACTCCTCTGGCAACTGGGGAATGAGGCGGCAGGTCAGGCGGGTTGGCAGCGTCGAAACAACGCGGTCAAATGTCCATGTTCCCTGGCTCGTGCGTACCTGCCAGTGTTCATCCGCGAGTTGTTCTACCTGCTCCACGCGAGTGCCGAGCAGGACTTTGCCCCCCATCTCACTGATACGCTGCACTAATCGTTCGTAAATCTGCTGGAAGCCGCCGCGCAGGTAGCCGAGGCTGGTGGTGCGGTCATGGAACCGCGCCCACATCCACGGTAGAGCTATCTGGTCGTACAACGCGCCATATTTGCCGGTCAGCATCGGTTCCAACAATATCTGATAGGAGCGTTTGCCAGCCCACTTACGCAGCCATGCCGCCGCGGTCTTGCCCTCCAATGGCTCCGAGCGCATGATCTTGAGGAAAGCAATTACTGCGCCCACACGCAACCGTTCGTAGAAACGCAAGGGTGAGAATTGCAATAG
>DATGJV010000850.1:0-8047 GCA_035295005.1 Ktedonobacteraceae bacterium
TCATGAGCAAGGGTTTCGTTGACAACATGTTTGACAGCCTGGGGGACGATCAGAACGCCATCATAAACTCCATTGGTATAGTCGCGTCCGGCGAAGTTGGTTTGTTTGCCCCAGAATAGCAAGCCCAGCAACAATAGACGATGCAGCGCCTGCTCAAAAGCGCCGTGTGGGTGCGGCGTTGGGTAGAGCGAGCCGCCTAATCCATAGATTGGAAGTGTTTCAGGCCCTTTGCCCATGTTAAGCAAGCCACTGCTCGTCATGTAAAGCGCGAGGTCACGACTATTGGCCCGTCCTCCACAGGCAACCAGTTCGCGCAGCAATACATGCTCAACGGGGTTGAGACTGCGCAGAGCCTCACTGATAGCGGCAGACTTGAATAGAGAGGCCGCGACATCCTGCACTTCCAGTATGGGCGCGGCAGAAAGATTGCCTGTAGTCGCGGATGTAGTGGGTGTAGTAGGTGTAGCGTTCGCGCTCACGCCATGCCCTTTCGTCGCTATTGGCAAACGGCGTGTCTTAACCAGCGATTGCAGGTGATAAGTCGGAACTGTATGTAACAGGTCGAGGTCACTCTGCTCCATAATACTCCTCTTCGTGGAGCAAAGGAGTTTGCCCCCGGCGCTTGAGTTCTTCAGTCAATTGTTCCGCGCCACGCTTTTTAAGCAGCAATTGTATAGGAGGCGTAGGATTGATCGTCTGCACTACCTGTTCCTTTAATGAAGTTGTTGCATTTAACTCACGCATTACCATAGCATCGGCGACCTCCAACAATGTTGCGTCCGCGTAGAGGCGCACTCGCCCGTAGTTCGCAGCCCACCGCTCAAGTTGAGAAAGCAATTGAGAGAGCGGATCGTCCTGTTCCGCTTGTTCCGCAGCATCCCGATCATCTTTGCCGCCTCCACGAGCGGCGTTCTGCCCGGCAATGATGCGCCGCAACACTGTAAATAAGGCGGCGGGTTGCTGACCTCTACTCAATGCCTGGCTCAAGTATTTAGGCGACAGACGGTAACAAAGCCGACCGTACAAAACGCTTGCTGGCTCCGCGAAATCTTCCAGCAGGTGTATGAGAGGCCATGCAGCCACATCACATGGGACAAGCAACGCACCCTGCTCTGTCGTTGCAATGATTGGTGATGCAAGTAATACCGACGGCAAAGCAGCATCGCTGCCCTCCTGTGCGTTCGCCTGTTCTTGCGGCAGATTGCCGTGCAGTAGCCAATCGGCAGTTGCCGTCAGGCGGAAGGCCAGCAAATTCCCGCTCTCAGAGAGAGCCACGTCAGCGATACCCCACCAGTACAAAGGCCCCTGTATCAATCGCGCAAGGTAGCGGCCCTCAGCACGCATCCAATCTGCTGGCTGCGTTGAGCGTAAAACCTGGCCTTTCTCCTGCTCCAACCACCAGTGTGGAGAAGCAAACGTGTGCTGGCGCTTCTGTAAGAAGAATGGGTTCAGCTTATACATAAAGCGAGCGAAGGCGGCGAAATTCATCCACTGATTGAGCGGTGCTTGAGCGAGCAAGCGCACAACAGCCTGTCGCGCCTCACTATTCTCCGTCTCTAATTCCCCCAGGCGCATGATCGGTTGGTTAAGCGGCGTTGTACGACTGTAAAGATGCAATCCCTCCTCGTGCAGGTCGTACAATTCCTCGTAGCTCGAACGAGTCAACCACAATTCAAACAGGTCGGGTACTACCTCGGCACTATCTGTTCCTAAAAATAAACGCGCCACATTCGGTAATGCACGCAGGTATGGTATACCGTGATCATCTTTATGTAAAATATCAGACTTGCGCAGCAGACGGGCCGCAAAGCGCAGAAATTCTTGTGAACGCGGCACCGCCCCCTGCAAAAAAACCAGCACAGACGCTGAAGGCATATTTTCGGGCGGCGGCACAGTTCCCTGATTCTCGCTATACAGCTTGCCCGTGATACGCCCATAAGGCGCAGTAGACGCGCCAGGCATCGTAGGACGCGAAATAGAAGAATATTCCTCTTTTTCATCGTCATGTTCGAGACGATAGCCATCCAGAGCGCGTGCCACCAGCAACAATCCGGGGAGCAGTTGCTGAGGTTGTGCCTTCAACACCGTTGGGGGTACGCTTTCTCCTTCTGGCACCCTCTCTATATGAAAAGTTGTCGCTGGCACATGAACGCGCAGGGCCGAACGCACTTCCGAAGGAACATACCACCCGATATCGAGCAATGAACCACCGAGGCCGAGACGCTGCTGGAGAGAACTATTGAAACTGGTGCGGAACAACAGGGCTTTGCCTTGCAAAGCGAGAAGAATATGCTGCAAAGTCTCTGGCTGGCCCAGAGAGAAACGCTCAAAGAGGCTGCGTAAGTCATCATCGGTAATCGAACCGCCGGCAAGGCTCAAAGTCGCCAACAACTGCCGTTGCGGTTTATCTAGCGTACCAACCACGCGCCGCACGGCGTCGGGCTGCTGGAGTACCGCTAAAATTGCTTCACCCAACTCTTGCTTACTCAGTCCGCTTGTGGATATCTCATATTCACGTGCGATACCGCGTAATTCACCCAGCCCCAGTTGAAACAGCATCTCCAGCATATCCCCCAGTGGTTTTGGGCCTGAAGGTGCGGCGAGGGGCCGACGTGTTTGCGGCATTCTCGACATTGATGTCCTCGAAACACCGCTTCTCTCAAGCTCTTCCGTTTTTGCTCCAACTGGTGGTGAGTTCTGTTGTTGCTGCGCAAAAGCTCCCGCATCGCTATCAAGCTGTGGAAAGGCAGGCTTTGTTGAGGGGGTTGACGGTACAGGGAATGTTGGGGAAGTTATGCTGAATTTCGTTGGATGCGCTAGCCACTGATGCAGCAACGCTGTAGCATGCGCACAAATCGCGGGTGGAATAGTGGAACAGGTGCAGGTAACATTCCAACTATTTGAGTCCTGTACTTCGACGGCTACCGAATATGCATGCTTTTCGGAAGCTACACCTTCTGACGCCTCTACACCCGCTACGCCATCTAACGGAAATACGCCTGCCTCAACCGGTACACTGTTTACGACAACGATTCCGGAGAGTTTTGCTCCCTCGCGTTTCGTTGCCTGTACCGCTCCAATTCGACAAAATTCTTGTCCCAGTGACGCAACCGTCAGCCCGGCCATGCGCATAATATCAGCAGCCCGCAAGCGTTGTAATGCGCCAGGTACAACATCATCCATACACTTCGCCTACGATACATTACACAGGGTTAAATACGTTGGGTAATAATAACACGTGGCACCGTTAAGGGTCAATGACACCTATGCCATTACCTGTTAAAACGGCAACTGGCAAAAAAAGTCACTATCACCGATTTGGGAAATGACATAGAAAGAGCATAGAGAGCCAAGTTGCTAATACAATGATAAGTCTTTGCTATTTCTATTTTCTCCTTGCTCAAGTATCATTACTTTTGTATGAAGATGCTGTTCGGTTTTAATTCGGAAGCATTGTTCGCAGGAATAGCTGACCGGCCATCTTCATACAAAATGTACATAGATATAAAAAAGGAGAACTTTCCATGTCATCAGAAACGAACAAGGCCATTGCCCACCGGTGGTATGAAGAGGTTTTTAACACCGGAAACCTCGCATTAATCAGCGAGTTGTTTGCCCCGAACTTTGTGGATCATGATCCAAGCAATCCTTTGCCGGGCCTTGAAGGAGTGGGGCAGCTTGTCAGTATGTACCGTGGCGCTTTCCCCAATCTTCATTTGACAATCGAAGATGAGCTTAGTGAAGGTGAAAAGCTTGTTACCCGTTTTGTCGCACGAGGCACGCACAACGGCCCATTAATGGGCATTCCCCCCACCGGTAAGCAAACTGTAGTCACCGGTATTGATATTCTCCGCTTCGAGAACGGCAAAATTGTAGAACACTGGGGAAACCAGGACTTGCTGGGCATGATGCAGCAAATTGGTGCGATACCCGCACCTGCACAAGCCGGTTAGTACTCCCACAACCCACTTTACCAACCAAATTCTTAATGAAGGGGAAAGGTTCTACTATGACTCGCATCTATACCGCCGCCCACATTCCCAGGTCAATTGAGACTGTCTTCGACTACATAACAACACCAGGTAACTGGCCGCAATGGCATCCCTCATCGCAAGCGGTAAGCGGTGCAACCGATCACTCTCTTGCGGTAGGAGAGCAGGTAATCGAAGAGTACCTTGTCGCCGGGCGACAGGGAAGGGTTGTATGGACAGTGAGTGAACGAACTTTTCCTTCGCGTTGGGTAATCGAAGGGGAAATAGAGAATGGCGGCGGAAGCGGAGGGGTCATTGCGTACATACTCACTCCTCAAAACGATGGCACATTCTTTGAGCGCGAATTTGTCTATAAGATGCCCAACCTCCTCTTTGCTCTGCTTGACAGTCTGGTAATCCGCCGCCGCATTGCTGCCGAGTCAACACAGGCTCTGGAACAATTGAAAGCCGTTTTAACTCGTGATGAGGTGCGTAAAGTAACGCAAAATTCAGGAGAGCAAATTCATGAGTAAAAACGAGCACAAAACACGATCATCACGGACTTCGTGGGTACGTCCATTGACGCTCGTCGCTGTTGGCTTCGGCGTGGGAGCCATCTTCGGCGGAGGAAAACTGGTACAGGTCTACGATTGGGAAACCGAATGGAATATCGCCGCACCTCTTTCTGATGTGTACCGGGTCATGACAACACCAGAGGACCAGTATAAGTGGTGGCCGTCTATGCAGGTAGCACACATAGAACCCATTGCTGGATATCCTGATGGACGCATTATTGAGTATCATGTGAAACAGGCGGCAAGCGTTGCTCGCCTGGCGCCCCCTTTCAAGATCATTTCCGCTACAAGAGATGTAGAAAAAGAACGCCGCATGCGCAGTGTCGTCACAGGCGATCTGGTAGGAGTGCTTGAGACCCTATTATACAGCCGCCCGGACGGTGGGACGCGCATTGTCTATCACTGGTATGTGCGCGTACATAACCCTGTGCTTAACTTGCTGGGCTTTGTGTTTGAACCAATGTTTCGTGCCAGCCATGACCACGTGATGCAAGAAGGCGAAGCGGGATTACAACTATACTGCGCTGCATTACCGGATTCCATAGCAAAAAGTCTGTGAGAGAACGAACTTTCACAGGCTCCTGCCCTACCATATTAACATTCTGTATTGCCTGGCATATTTTCCAGTGCATACATCACATTCGCCACCGCCGCCAGGGCCGCCGTTTCTGCACGCAAGATGCGTGGCCCCAGCGTGACGGACTGGACGCCGTGTTGTTGTGCCAACACAACCTCCTCCGCTGTCAAGCCCCCTTCAGGACCAATAAAAAGCACAACAGTCGTGGGTGATGGTAATGTATTGCGTTGATATACATTCAGTGCGTCACGCAAGCTCAATCTTTGCTCCTCCTCCCACGGCATCAGGGCAAGTGTCCCGGTAGGAATATCGTCGAGAATACGTGCAAGCAGACGAATAGACTGGAGTTCTGGCAGGCGCGAACGACCGCATTGCTCGGCAGCCTCCTGGATGATACGCTGCCAGCGTGCAATTTTCGCGGGGCCAGCCTCTTCGAGACCAGACAAAGAGCGGCGACAGAGTGTTGGCACAAAAACAGCAACGCCCAGTTCAGTGCCTTTCTCTAAAATCCACTCGAAACGAGCCGATTTGAGCAGCCCCTGGCAGAGGATAATACGCACTGACGACTCGCGTTTGCCTGGACGGCGCTCTACCCACTGCACCTCCACTCCTGTTCGATTGCTTCTGGCAACCGTTGCCACCACTTCACTCCCACTGTTATCAAGCAAAACCAGTCGTTCGCCGATGGTGAGATGCAAGACATCGCGTACCTGATGCGCGAGTTTATCTGGCAACATGATAGTATCAGGTGTGCCTGCAAGCAGCGTGGGTTCGACAAAAAAACGATGCATGTTCGTTGCTCCGCTACGCTTGTTTGCGCATCACCAGCACAAGCCAATCATCCGTCATTATCTGCTCAATCAGTTCCAGGCCAGCATCAAGCAATGGCTGCTCGGCATCGGGGCGGCGTGCCTCGATAATGCCACTGGCAATGAGCAGTCCGCCAGGTTTCAGCACCTGTGCCAACTGGGGAGCCATGCCGCCGATGATATGCGCGATAATATTCACCAGCACCATATCGAATGTACCGGCCATACGTGCCGCTTCAGCTTCATCTAATATGCCCAGAACAACATTGACGCGGGCGCTCAAATCATTGACGGCCACATTGGCAGTGGCGCTTTCGACCGCGACGGTGCTGTTATCAATGCAATAGACGAATTCCGCACCCAGTTTTGCAGCCGCCAGCGCCAGGATACCGGAACCAGTACCAACATCTATAATGTGCATAGCAGGACGCACAAGCCGCTCGACCTGTTCAAGGCACATGCGGGTCGTAGGGTGGACGCCAGTGCCAAAGGCCATGCCGGGGTCAAGTTCCAGCACCACTTCATCATCTTTGGGAGTATAGTCACGCCACGAAGGGCGTATGACGAGCCGTTGCCCGATGTGTGTCACATGGAAATAGTCTTTCCAGGCATTCGCCCAGTCCTCTTCGTTGACTACTCGCGTCTGTAAGTCGCCCACAAAATGCTGCCCCAGGCTGGCAAAGTGCCACAGGCCCTCTGCGATGCGCTGTCGCGCCTCCGCCTCTTTGCCATCAATGGGCAGATAGGCATGTACCTGTACAGGTTTGCCAGTCTGTACGCGATATTCCTGTCCCTCTGCACCGACCAGTTCTATCGGTTCCTCAATCGCCACACCTCCAGATGTATAGCGGCTCAATAGCTCACTGACAGACTCAACTGCCTCCGGGTGCGTCTGCACTGTCAATTCTAACCATCGCATACTATTTTGTCCTGATTTCTATATGTGATTCTCTGTAGAGGCCGGTTTACCGTGCCCATCGCCGATTTATCGGCTGGTGTCCCGATGGCCGATAAATCGGCGATGGGCACGGTAAACCGGCCCCTACGGGTTTTGTTATACCAGATCGAGATTGTAATAGCCGACTGTGGTTGTCTCTTTGAAACCGCAGGAGCGGTACAATGCGTAGGCATTGGTATTGGTGGTATCTACTTCAAGCGTGATGGGTTGCTGTGTCTCGGCACGTACCTGTCGAACAATCTGCTCTAACATCTGTCGTCCAAAGCCGCGTTTTCGATAATGAGGCAAGACACAGAAGGCATAGATACCAACAGTATCACCAAGCCACAAATTGAAACAGCCAACCGGCTCATTCTCAAGCATGACAAGGTAGTAGCGACGGCGTGGATGCAGGATATCCTGCTCCAGATGCTCTTTTGTGCGGCGCTCTGATTCACCAAAACTCGTCGCAGAGACATACGCCAGTACATCAGCATCCGCCAGTGTGGCCGGTCGCAACACAATATGCTCTTTGTAGGAACCGGGGTCACGCTCTATAAAATCCACCAATACCATACGATGCTCGGAAAAGTCGTATTGTGCGCCGACAGCTGCAACGAAAGCTTGACCTGAACGTGAGAAGCGGTCACAGACAAAGATCAACTGGTGTATACCGCGTGCTTTCGCGTCCACCCTTGCCTCGTTTACCAGGGCAGTAAAGATACCTCTACGGCGATAATCGGGATGGACAAGGCCGGTCATTTCTTTATCTTCAGTGCCAAAACTATCAAAGGCCAGCGCACCAACCAGTTTCCCGTCAACGTAATACAGAAAATCGTTGGTGTCGTTGCCAGTGCGGTCATTCATCATGTCCAGTAGCAATGTGAGGTCAATACCGTCATGTATCTTACAGAGAGCAACGAGTTCTACTACCTCCGCCATTTCTACCTCTGTCAACTGTTGCTTTTTCACAATGCCCTGCTGCGGGATATCCAGGTTATTCATGCAATTTATTCTCCGGCTTATGTTCTCCTGCTCATGATACATGAAGTGATGGAGAAATAGCAACTGTCTATACAATAAACACATCCGGCGCGGCACGCTGGATGTGTTTATTGTATAGACAAAAAAAGGTGAGAACACTGCTGGTTCCATGTAATCGCCGAAGACGGAGCGGA
>DATGJV010000851.1:0-5484 GCA_035295005.1 Ktedonobacteraceae bacterium
GATTACTGCTTCGTACCCGTGTGTTTCCTGGAAGGCTCCGCTCCCTCGTCTTCGCCCCATGTTTCGGTATTTATTAAGGCCAGCGCCTCCGCGTGTTTGCCCTCTTCAATCAATTGAAGAATACGTACCGCGCCTCTCTCCATGCGAGCCGTAATAAATTCATGGCTGGCGACAATAGCAGTGCCATAGAGTCCGCGCTGTGCCGCCTCATATTCCAATGCCTGCTGCTGCCGGAAAGCCGCGATGATGCTTTTGTTTTCTTGCATAACATCTCCTTTTAGACGTTATTTTTGTTCAGTACTACGCTACAGTTCAATATTACCTGAATCTTCTTGAAGAGCAATATAAAACTGTCTATACTTCGCAGAAGTTTTAGAGTGAGAAGGGATAAATGAGAGAAGAATGCCCACGTATTGCAAAGGTAATATAAAAGCGTTACAATGCTTATCAAGTAGAGGGAATTGTAAAAGGAGGCAACCCTATGAGCAAGCTGCCAGACTATAGGAACTACTCTCCCGGATTATATGGTCTTCCTCATATGGGGGAAGTCATAGCAGATTATCGTATAAAGGCGAGTTGGAACTCTCAAGAAGTCTTTGCTTTTGTTTGTGGGGTAGATAAACAAACCGTCGCATACTGGGAAAGGCAACAATATTTGACTGATATGGATAGGCGCATTTTTCTTTGTAAGTTGCTCAAAATTCCACCTGCATATCTTGGTCTGACATGGGCTAGTGTTATTGATAAAGATAAGTCAGATACATTTGCTCATGCTTTTAAACAGATGACAGACCTTTTAGAAGAGAATGCATATGCTCTGTATGAGGATATTCTTATTTTTGCACACACCAGTGCAGATAAATATTCGCTTGAGGCAGCGTACAGGTTCTATAAACACCAACGGGAACTTGAACTGATTGTTAAGCGGGTGCCAGAAATAGAAAAAGATACTTGGAAAGACCTCCTGAGTCGTTTCTATCAGCATTCGACGTTTGTTGCTCAGCACCATAGGCGGGATGATTTAGCTCTAACACTGGCTAATCAGGCTGTTGCTATTGCGTCTTCTATGAATGACAACGAACTTCTTGGAGCTTCACTTTACCGACGCTCAAGAGTCCATCTCATACAAGATAGGCATGATCTGGCAAAGGTGGATATTCAAAACGCGCTGAACAAAGCGGAAAAGGCGCGTGGGCCGCTCAAAGGGAGTAGCTACTTGTTAGCCGCCGATGTGAACGCATTTTATGCGGAGGGCAATGAGCAGCTAAAAACGCAATGTCGTAAGTGGCAAGAAAAGGCTGCGGGCCTTATTTACAAAGGGCATGTCGAAGATGATGGTACATTTTTAACATTTAGTCTCTACGCTGTTCACCATGAACGGGCTAAAACGCTGTTACGATTTGCCTTATTTCACACTACGGATAATGAACTCGTTGAACGTCTCAAGAATACAAAGAATCAGGTTAATATAGAGTTACTAAAAGATGCACAAAATGCGTTAATGGCCGCAAGAAACCATTTAGAATCAAGCACTTTTAGAAAAGAAATGTATCTTTCTATTACAGAGGCGAGGGCTTATCTTATTGCAAGAGAATTTGAGGAAAGTGCAAAAATAGCAAAGAGAGCGATACAATTTGCTCGTAAATCGCATTCTCAACAAGGTATAGGAGAAGTGAGAAAACTTTATACTATGCTGAACGAGCTTGCCCCGAAAAATCCCTATGTGTGTAATCTGGGGGTAGAATCAGGAATCTTTTCATAACGAGAAAGAAAAGAATTAGCGGCAGTCATGATCAAGCATATTGAACAAAGACCATGATAGCCGCTATTATTTTGCTTTGTTATATCACGTCATGATGGAACGCTTCAGCGAACTTATATTTATGCTCGGTACCCGCTTGACGGCCTTTTCTACGAGCATAATCGTCAGGATCAAAATTCACCATCTGGCTTTCATGGCAACGCATAGCTGCTATTTTCTTGTCAATTACGTTGCTAATATCAACCCAATAGTTAGGCTGATCTGTCGAGAAGTAATAGATATGTTTCACACTGTGTGCTGTAACACCGTTTACCAATTGTTCTGGAAAGATCCAACGTCCACCAGCATTTACTAATGCATCCTGAGTACACATACCGACAGCCCTATGGTCTGGATGAAAGTCATAATGTTTCCAGGGGTCAAAGGTGAATACCACATCTGGACGCCATTGACGTACAATGAGTATCAGGTCACGCCTTAATCCTAATGTTGCCTCTACCTCGCCATCGGTGTATCCTGCTAAAAACGTGACTGTTTGTACACCGAGTGCTTTCGCAGCACGCTCTTGCTCTTGCGCTCGAATGGATGAAAGGCGTGCTGGTGTCATATCTGGGTCGTTTGTCCCCTTATCCCCTTTCGTGACCAGGAGGTAGTGAATCTCACACCCTTCGCTAGCTAAACGGGCAATCGTTCCTCCACAAAGAAACTCTGCATCGTCAGGATGAGCTTGAATGACAAGAATACGTTGACCGCCGGGTGGAAGTAGTACAGAAGAAGATGGTGCCATAGCTGAAAAACCTCTTTCTTGTAGTGGGTAAGACAGGTGTAATAAAACCTGTATGAGATGTTAGTCTGCTGTATTGTACCAGTATATCATCGAATGAGGGGAAGAAAAAACTTATCTAAGCCCCGATGAAGCCAGATGAAAGTGAGAGTGAAGATTGTTGTGCTATGCTCTTTTCAGGTCATTTGAAGTGACTCTATTTGAGAAGGAGTATGAAATCGAGATGAAGCACAAAATAGTGTGGCTTGTACCTGTTCTGGTACTTGCCATGATCCTGCTACCCTGGTTGCGTATGAATGCCAGCGCGGCCAGTACGCAGTTATCCTCTCATCCGCAAGGGATGTTTCTTCGCCCGGTACACCCGAATGGCAATGGCCCGAACGTTGTGTATCATGGCGGTGCGGTGATGAATGGCACAAGCCATACTTATGCGATTTTCTGGGAGCCGAAAGGCTCAAAGGTAAGCCCAAATTATAATAGCTTGCTCCTGCGCTACCTGCACGATGTGGGCAATACGGGGCTTTACCACAATCTTGTGCAATATACGGACTCGCAAGGGAAATTCCCGACCGGTTCAAAATTTGGTGCTTCCTGGATTGATTCCCAGACCGCCTATCCTGGCCCGGTCTTAACCGATGCCCAGATTCAAAACGAGGTGACGCATGCGATGAAGGTAAATGGGTGGACAGCAACGCTGCAACATCTCTTCATCGTTTTTACTGCGCTCAATGAGAACAACACGGCCGGTACGGCCTACCATGGCGATTTCAATGGCAATACCGTCTATGCCACAGTTCCCGACATTTTTGCTGCGTGGCATATCATTCCTGGGCCAAGCCCCAATCATGATGTTGCTGCCGATTCAAGCATTCTGGTCACGTCGCACGAGCAGAATGAAGCTGCCAGCGACGCAACTCCGTTTATTAAGATTGCCTGGATTGACCCACAGGGTCTGGAGATTGGTGATAAGTGTGAGACCTTCTTCGGGCATGTGAACTCCGATGGCAGCAATGTCCATTGGAATGGTCATGCTTACATTGTTCAGGGTGAGTGGGATAATGCCAAACACGGTTGCACGCTTGTTGGGCCGTAGTTCTTTCTAATCCATTACGAAAAGGGCAACAGCAAGTCTAACTTACTGTTGCCCTTTTCGTAATGGATTATCCTTTTGCCTTCACCCCCAACCCTGGTCCATCGGGCAGCACCAGCTTCCCTTTCTCGACGGTCACTCCCGTGTAGGGGTCGTTGTCAATCAGCAAGTTACCGTCGAGGTCGGCGTAATCTACCAGGGGCGTGAGATGTGCAGCGGCGGTGATTGCCAGCGAACTCTCGATCATGCAGCCAATCATGATACGCAGATTGTGCGCTCGTGCGACGTGAATCATTTTGAGTGCATGAGAGATGCCGCCACATTTCATTAACTTTATGTTGATGCCATCAACACATTCCGCCACGCGGGGGATATCTTCGACGGTGACACAACTTTCGTCGGCGATGATGGGCAAGGGTACGTTGTCGCGTATCAGTTTCAGTCCGGCGAGGTCATGGGCGGGAACGGGTTGTTCGACAAATTCGATATTATAAGGAGCGAAGGCCGAAATATTTTTGATGGCCTCTTTCGGTGTCCAGCCAGTGTTGGCATCCACGCGAATGGTGGCGGCGGTGACATCGCGAATGGCTTTGATGATATCGAGATCATGTTTGGTGCCAACCTTGATTTTGAGAATGGGGTAGTCACGCGCAACCAGCGCCTTCTTCGCCATGTTCATAGGCGTATCCAGTCCAATAGTAAACGAGGTATGCGCTGCGTGCGCGGGATTTAGCCCCAACAATTTGTAGACAGGTACACCAAGCATCTTGCCCATGATGTCATAGAGAGCCATATCAACAGCAGCCTTCGCCGAGGGATTGAGGCCAATAATGTGATCGAGATTGGACATAATATCTTCGAGGAGGAACGGGTCATTGCCGAGGTTGCCCGCAAACAGGGTGATGCAAGCCAGCACCGTCTCCACGCTCTCGCCATAATATTCGGCGGGCGAGGCTTCGCCATAGCCAGTAACATCATTGTGTGTTATCTGGACAATGGCATTAGGCGATGTATATTGCACATATCGTGAAATACGAAATGGCTCAGTCAGCTTGAGGTCAACTGGTTTTGCGTCAATCTGCATGGTGAAACTCGCTCTTTCTAAAAATATCAGGTGAGATGCTCCCCGTTTACTATACCACATCCCATCATAAAGTTGTTCGCAGCGTGCAATTTCAAGCATTTTGCATTGCACACTGCGAACAACTTTATGATAACAACTTATTGTGCCAGTAATGTACAATATCATAGAGACAGGTGTATAAAATACACCAACTATATGGAAAGAGGTCGTTATGACAGCTGCACCTATGCTATTTGACGTACAAGATGCATTTCGCGGCTCGTATGCCGCTCGCATTCAGGAATTTACGGAGGCAGGTCGGGAGGCGGCGTTGCCTCCGGCGAGCGAAGACCGGGAAAGAATCGCGGTGATACTGGTTGATTACCAGCATGATTTCGTTGACCCTGCTGGTACGCTGTCTGTACCGGGCGCACGTGAGGATGTGGCGCGATTCCTCACCTGGTTCTATGCCAATGCAGATAGGATAACCACGGTCTATGCCTCGCTGGATACCCATCTGCCGTATCACATTTTTTATAGCTCCTGGTGGCATAATGCGCAGACGGGTGAGCATCCGCAGCCATTTACGGTGATTACCGAGGCAGATGTTCTCAATCATGTCTGGGAACCAGTGTCGAAGGCTGAGCAGGAGTGGTCATTGCGATATGTTCATCTTTTGAAGCAAGAGGCGCGGAAAGAATTGATGATCTGGCCCTATCACACGATGCAAGGAACGTTGGGCCATATGTTGAATGCGCCCATCAGCGAAGCAATCGCATGGTATA
>DATGJV010000852.1:0-4268 GCA_035295005.1 Ktedonobacteraceae bacterium
AAAATGGCAATATCGGAGGGCGTGACACCCTCAACACGCGATGCCTGTCCAACTGTCCGTGGAAGGGCGATGCTCAACTTTTGCTTTGCCTGTGTACGCAGGTGTTGGATATCGGCATAATTTATACCGTCGGGGATGCGTTGTTCCTCCATGCGTGAAGTACGGCGCACCGTTTGCTCCTGCTTGCGCACGTATGTTTCGTACTTGACCTGCAACTCTACCTCCCCGGCAATATCATGCGCCAGGGTGGGAAGCACATCCTCTATTCTCAGAGGTACCACAGATTCATCCACGAGGCTCATTGCCAACTGCTGCACCTGAGAGTAACATACCTCCGGGCGGCGCAATAATTCACGAGCGGAGAGCATTTGTCCAAGTGGTGCGATACCGGCTTCTTGCGCCTGTTGCTCCACTTTTCGTGACGAGGTAAAAACGATACCATCCAGGCAAGTCAACGTCTTCTGTACGGATTCGCGCTTGTGTACAACTTCAGTGTAGCGTTCCTCGTCTATCAGACCGAGACGGTAGGCATAGTCGCTCAGACGCAAGTCGGCGCTATCTGGTCGCAGCAGCAGACGATACTCCGCACGCGATGTATGCAGACGGTACGGCTCGCTCATCGGGCGTGTCACAAGATCGTCAATCAATACGCCGATATAGGCTTCGTGTCGTCCCAGCACAAAAGGCTCTTCACCGCGCACAGCTAAGGCTGCATTGATTCCCGCCATGATGCCCTGTGCCGCCGCTTCTTCATAGCCGGAAGTGCCGTTGATCTGGCCGGCGAGGAAAAGACCCGCGACGGGTTTGGTCTCCAATGACGAAAACAGTTGTTCCGGTGGTACGTAGTCATATTCGACGGCATAGCCCACACGCATCATCTCGGCATGTTCGAGCGCGGGAATGCTGCGCAACATGGCAAGCTGCACGTCTTCGGGCAAACTGGTATTCATGCCCTGGACGTACACTTCGCCCGTGCGCCATCCCTCCGGCTCCAGGAAAATTTGATGCGAGCTTTTATCAGCAAAACGGACGATCTTATCTTCAATTGAGGGACAATAGCGCGGCCCTATGCCTTCAATCAAGCCGGTATACAGTGGCGAGCGATGCAGATTATCGCGAATAACCTGATGCGTGCGTGCTGTAGTGCGCACAAGGTAGCAGGGCAATTGCGGTCGCCATCCATGCATATCTTCGTCTGTGACCGGATAGAGGGGATTTGGTCGGCTACCGGGCAACTGGACATCTTCGCGAGCGGTTCTATCCAACGAAAAGTAGAGCGGCGTCCGGCTACCCGGCTGCGGCTCCGTTTTGCTGAAATCAATAGTACGAGCATCAATACGCGGCGGCGTTCCCGTCTTGAAACGGCGCACCTTCAAGCCCAGCGATTGCAACGAATCCGAGATACCCAGCGCGGGGCCTTCTCCGGCACGTCCTCCTGGCTGCGTCTTCTCACCTACGACGAGACGCCCATTGATAAAGGTGCCGGTGGTTAAAATGATAGCGCCTGCTTCATAGTGCCAGCCGTTGTTGGTAATCACGCCAGTGATGCGTGGGCGACCATCTTCGCCAGTTCTGTGCAAAAAGTGCGTGATCGTGGCCTGTTTCAGTTCCAGGTTTGGCTGGCCTTCCAGTACAAATTTCATCGCAAGGCGGTATGCTTGCTTGTCACATTGCGCTCGCAGGGCCTGGACGGCGGGGCCTTTGCTGGTATTCAAGAGGCGAATCTGGATAAAGGTGCGGTCGGTGTTGCGTCCAATCTCGCCGCCGAGGGCATCTATCTCCTTCATAAGATGTCCCTTTGCCGGTCCACCCATCGAAGGATTGCAAGGCATCAGCGCAATGCTATCCAGGTTCATCGTCAGGAGCAACGTTTTGCGCCCCATACGGGCGCTTGCCAGCGCAGCCTCACAGCCAGCGTGACCCGCACCAACCACGATAACCTCGTAGACGCCCCGCGACTGGTCAAGAGTATTTCCATTGTTTGCTTCGTTTTGCTGCATATGCGCCGTTGCCTGGTTCCTTCCCTGAGTATTTGTACTTACACCTGACTCGTATTATGCCTTAAATGGCTTCGCTCGTCAATAGAAATAAGAAAAATACCGTTTCGGTAGCGTCTTTCGTTTGACGGTTGACGTTACCAGGTATATTTGCTATTATTAGAGGAACAACGGTCAATACTAAGGAGGAATTTGTGGAAACACCACCCCTGGAAGGCAACACATTCGTTATAGATGAGAGTACCGCAGAAATGACCTGGTTACTGAACCAGGACCAGATTCTGACAAAAGGTATGGGAGAACTCTTTCCTGAAAGCATTGATCTCTCCAACGTGAAGAATATTCTGGATGTCGCCTGTGGTCCGGGCGGTTGGGTACTTGACGTAGCGCGGCACTATCCTGATGTAGAGGTTATAGGCTTTGACATTGGCAAAGATATGATCAACTATGCTCGTGCCCATGCCAGCGCTCGCGGTCTGCGTAATGCTCATTTCATGGTCATGGATGCACTGCGACCATTCGATTTCCCCGATAACTCCTTCGATTTTGTCAATGCACGCACAATGGTCGGTTTTATGTTCCCGGCGGCGTGGCCCCGACTCTTACAGGAGATGATGCGCGTGTGTCGTCCTGGTGGCACGATTCGCCTGACTGAGTTCGAGTTGCCCGTTACCAACAGCCCGGCCTTCGAGCAAATCGGTGAGATGTGCATTCACGCCACCCAGTTAGCCAAACGCAATTTTTCGCCCGATACACGGCACTTCGGCATAACGCCGATGCTCGGTCGCTTCTTGCGTGACGCTGGTTGCCGCTCGATAGAAAGGCAAACCTACTCCATTGACTTCTCAGCAGGTACGGAGGATCATGAAAGCGTTTATCAAGATTACATGATCGTCTACCAGCTTATTCAGCCATTCCTGCTCAAAATGCAAGTCACGACGCCCAAAGACATTCAGCGTATCTATCAACAAATGCTCGTCGAGATGTACCGTGAGGATTTCTGTGGCGTCTGGTACTACCTCAGCACCTGGGGACGCAAACCCATGTAGCGGTAGCAGAAGAAAAAAGCAAGCAGGAAAGTGATTGACGAACAAGCCGAAGCATGGTATTATCATGCCATCAACCATTGGGGCGATGATGAAATGGTAGACATTGGAGACTTAAAATCTCCTGGCTGAAAGGCCGTGAGGGTTCGAGTCCCTCTCGCCCCACTCTCTCCTAAAGCCCCTTCACAGGCCCATTCATTCAAACAACACCCACCATATTCTACGCCAGGAGACCTCATTTTTTGCCGTTTTTTCTAAAGTCTCCTGGGTCAGAAACATGTCCCTAACCCGGAAGACTGCATTTCAGCTTTTGATAGGCTCCTTGAACGCCTCTTGCAGCATAAACTTCACCATATTGGGCCGCTCCGAGAACGTTGCTACCGCGATAACCTTGCGTGAATACTGGTCAGTGACAAGCTGTTTGAGCATACAGTCTGCCAGGTCTTCCCTGGAGGTAAATTGTCGGCGTATATGATCTTCAGCTACCTGGTAGTCAGTAACGGCTGGCGTCTCAAAGAGACCGGAGGGCCGGACGACCGTCCAGTCAAGTTCGCTCTCCCTCAACAGCGTTTCCATCTGTTTCATATCCGCATATGTCGTTTTTCCAATAGTGGACATCACGATTGGTTGCAGAATTTTGTCAAAGATGAAACCACCTCCAGTCTCGTGGTTCGTACCAGTAGCACTTGAACTCACACAGACGACGCGACGAACACCGGAGTGCTTCATGGCTTGCACAATATGGGTCATACCCCGCGAATAGATGGTAATTGGTTCGCGACTAAAGGGGACACCGAGGGTGGAAAGAACAGCATCCTGTCCAGCAACCGCCTGTTCAACCAACGCGAGATCGAACACGTCTCCACCCATCACGTTCAAGCGGGTGTCTCGGAGTGGGAAGGCTTTCGGGTGACGAGTAACGGCCGTCACGATATACCCCGCGTCCAGAGCTTGTTTCGTCAAGATTTTACCTGCCGCGCCGTTCGCTCCAAAAATGACTATTTTCATTCTATTTTCCTTTTTCGTATTGTATCTCCACAGGCAGGTGATGCGTTTTCCTGGGAGTAGAGACAGGTTCATCATAACCACCACATGTGGTCATCACAAATAAAGAGGGTTGACCTGTCCTTTTTGGGACAGATGCCAGTCTGATTTTGAACATACCAGACCTCTTGCGCGTCCCTTGAGCGAGAGATTCTGGCTAATGATGAGGAGATTCCGCCAG
>DATGJV010000853.1:0-5642 GCA_035295005.1 Ktedonobacteraceae bacterium
GTTTCTATCGCTACGAACCAGGCACGAGCAAACTCGAAACGTTTGATGTCGGTGTGCCGGTGGGCGTGCTGGCGATAAGGGCAGCCGGTGGCCTGGTTATGGCGACGAAAAAGGGCTTCGCTTTCTGGAATCGGCAAGATGGATTGCAGCTTATTGTAGACCCGCAGCAGAAGACAGCGCACACACGCTTCAACGATGGAGCAGTTGATTGCAAGGGACGTTTCTGGGCAGGCACAATGTGCGGGCTTGAACCTACTTGCCCGCAGCCGGAGGGCAGCCTGTATCGTCTTGACCCCGACCAATCTCTGCACATCATGGAAACGAATGTGGGTGTTTCCAATGGCATTGGCTGGAGCCTCGATCAGCGGCTCATGTACTTTACCGATTCTCCGCTGCACCTGATCGCTGTCTACGACTTTGATGCTGCTACCGGCACTATCGAGAATCGCCGACCATTCGTTCATACGCCAGATGAGAAGGGCGTGCCAGATGGTCTCACAGTTGATCGCGAAGGTTTCATCTGGAGTGCATGCTGGGGCGGCTGGAAAATCACCCGGTACGATCCCGATGGGAAGGTAGAGCGCGTTATCCAGTTGCCGGTACAATATCCTACGAGTTGCGCATTCGGGGGTGCATCCCTTGATGAATTGTATATTACTTCGGCCTGGACAGCGTTGAGCGAGGGAAAGAGACAGCAACAACCATTGGCCGGTGATCTATTTCGCTTGAGAGCCGACATTCAAGGCCTTGTAGAGCCAATGTTCGCTGGTTAGCCGGCTAAGGCTCGACCTTCTGACGCACTTCCGCCAGATACTGTTTTGCATCACGATGAGTGGCAATATTCAAATATTGTGCGGTCTGTTGCTCTTTTTCGGCTGGCGGGGATGCGTGCAAATCTCGTAAATAGGCCACATGCAAGAAGCCTTGCAGAGAGGGGTCTGATGGGGCCGCCGCCTTAGCCGGATTTGCGGCCAATTGTTTCGCGGCAATACTTTCCGCCGATTCATCTCCGCACGATATCCCTGAATGAGCTGGCTCAGGCAATGTCTGGGGCGCATCTGTGCGGGGAGCGGCCAGTGAGAAGAGATGATGCAAGGTGTGCGCATGTTTATCGCGCTCAGTCAAGGGCAACAGGCCAAAAATTTCCTCAACTGTCGCAAGCACAGAAGTATGATCGTAAACGGTATGGTCAATGGTTCCCCTGGGAATAAGGGGCGATATGATGATGGCCGGTACGCGCACACCCAGTTGTGTAAAATCAAAGGCAAAGCGGTTGTTCTCCGGGTCGGTTGGCTTATCACCCGGAGCAACGGCCTCTGGCGGCGCTACGTGGTCATAAAATCCCCCATGCTCATCGTAGGTGATAATCAGCACGCTATCTTCCCAGTGCGGTGAATTACGAATCGTCTCGTAGACATTCTTTATAAGGGCCTCGCCACGAGTAACGTCGTCCTTTGGATGTTGGGAATTGCCGCACACAAAGTCTGATATCGTGTGATAGTCCGGCTCGATAAAGGTATAAGCTGTGGCATAGTTCGGATTATTCACATGACTGCTAAAATCATCAAAGTCTCTGAAGTATCCTTCAGCAGCACAAACAATCATACCACTGATAGCGAGCGTCTGAGGGAATGGATCGCCTTTAAAAACCTTCCAATCTATTCCCTCGCTATCAAGCTGATCGTAGATCGTCCCGTTGTCAAATTTATAGCCGTTGAAGAGGAGCGAACTGGCAATATTGACGGTAGTTGGGCTATGATCGAGGCCGCCTGACGATGCGGCATGGATAAAGAAGCGGTTCGGCCATGTCGGGCCGGGCATAGAGGAGAACCAGTGGTCACATACGGCAAATTCCTGCGCAAGTGTTGTGATGACGGGTAGTTGCTCTGGAGCATAGCATTTCATGATCTCGCCGGGATTGGTCTTATCTACATTGGTATAATTCGCGACGAAGCCGCTATTGTCAATCCGCGGATAATCGCCCTTCACTCCGCAAAGTTGTTCTTTGACATCGGTAAACTCATGACCCGGATCGTGGGGCATGGCCCAGTCGGCGGGTGAGGAAACAGTTACTTTTTTGCCATTCAGGTCGAGATTCCAATCTCGCTCCGGGTTCAGTCCTTCGATAGTGGTCGGTTGCCCGGTGACAGCATCAACTCCCTGGATATTAGAAAAACCCAACAGGTGGTCAAACGACCTGTTCTCCAGCATGAGAACAAAAACATGCTTGATGCGATCCTGCTTCTTTTTGTCGCGGGCAACAAGTCTGCACGATCTCCACATCAGTTGTACACCAAGCACCCAGAAAACATTGACAAGATTAGCAAACAGGAGGCAAACATTTTTGGCAACGGTGTAGAAAGCTACGCTTGCAACATTCCCATGGAGTTTGATGGCATCGTCGGCCCATTGTATGTACTTGTAGGTAGTATCAATCAGCCAGCGCCTTCGTGCGCGATCAGCCTGTAATTTACGATATCCACAAAGTGACATATATGTTCCCCTCTTTTCTCGCCTTACTGCTTTGAGCTACGATCCCGACTTTTAGATGTCCAAATCCATAGCAGTATGATAACACGAAAGAACAAAGTGCTGTAGCATCCCAATCTATTCCTGCCCTCAAGAGTCGGTGATGTGAAATCTATATCAGATATGACGTATATAAATTATGATATATATCTACTTTTGGATACGATAAGGATGAAAATAAGAGCATGGATATTTCGACGTTGGGGTATGCTTTGCTGGCAATTCTGGCACGTGGGCCTCTCTCTGGCTATGATCTGGCGCAACGCATGAAAAAACCGATCGGCTTTTTCTGGCAGTCACAGTTGAGTCAAATTTACCCTGAACTGGCCCATCTGGAAGCACAGGGATGTGTGACTCACAAAGTCATCGTGCAGGAGGACCGTCCACAGAAGAAAGTATATACCATTACCGATGCAGGAAGTACCGCACTCAAAGCATGGGTAACGCGGTCGCCAACTCCCCCACCTGAGCGCAATGAACTCTTACTTAAAACGTATGCCATCTGGCTGGCCGACTCTGAAGCTGCGATAGAACTGTTTCGGACACAGGAACAGATGCATGCCGAACGCCTGGCGCTCTATGAACATGACAGAATTCGCATCGAACAGGAGAGCGGAAGAGTACCGCATCCCCATGAACCGCTCTTTGGAAATTATGCAACGGTACGAATGGGTATCGCCTACGAACATGAGTATGTGGAATGGTGTCACTGGATGGCAGAACAGTTTGAGCTAGCTCTGGCAAGCCAGTTGCAGGACAGTCAGTAACGCCAGAAAGTTGCTGTTTTTCAATCGCGCCTGTGCAAAGAAGAGAAAGGATACATGTGCTATGAAAAGCTCTGGACTATTGTCGTTAGTTTTCCTGCTACTCTTTCTTGTCGCCTGTAGTTCGGGATCGCTTTCACAATCTACATCGGTACCCACGCCTCACCCAACACCGACTCCGGGCATCACGCCCACGCCAACGATTCCCTCTGTCCCTTCGCGGCTGGTACATTTCTCCACAGCGGATCATATCCAACTGGCAGGATTGCTCTATGGGTCTGGAAAAACTGCTGTGATTTGCTCGCACGAGTTGCGCACGTCCAAGATCATCTGGGGCGATAGTGGAATACCGCAACGCCTTGCCTTACGTGGCTACCTGGTTCTTGCTTACGACTTTCGCGGGAACGGCGATTCAGCGGGCCAGTTTGACTCATCGAAATTGGATGTTGATCTCCGTGCCGCTATCGCCTTTGTACGCCAGCAAGGAGCAACCAGAATTGTCTTGTTAGGCTCAAGTATGGGTGGGACAGCCACTTTGAAAGTCGCGGCAAGCGAACCTGTGTCCGCCGTGATAACCCTCTCCGCCCCCCAGGAGTTTGGCATCAATGTCAGCGATACCGATGTGAAAGCTATCCATGCCCCCAAACTCTTTGTGAACAGCCAGGATGATACGTTCTCCAGCGATACCATGCATATGTATACGATAGCCAGTCCGCCCAAAGAGATTCACCTGTACTCCGGGTCGGCTCATGGCACCGCAATATTTGATGAAAATGATGGCGACCTGACACAACGTATTCTGAACTTTATCACACACTATGCGCCAGCCAGCTAATCAATCGCGCACTTCAGTTAAGTGGAAGCATGATTGAAGGAGTCACGTGAGTAAAAGGAGTATGGCAAATGGCAAAAAGCTTGCCCTCTGATAAACATGATACAGGCATAGACCAATTACATTTTCTGAGACAGCACTTTTCAAGGCGGCGATTTCTCGCGCTCACTGCCATTGGTCTTGTGACCGCAGGATGTGTCTCTACTACCCAGGCACCAACACCGGTGAAACATGGAATCACGCCCACTGAACCATCTCTCCAACGTGGCACACTCCAAACTATAAGCGCCGATAACGCACAGCGCGTCAGGGCGCTAGTAACATTAAACCCAGGCAGAGGTCTGGCGTTGGCAGTCGCATGGTCGCAGTCCGGCAACAATCTGGCGATTGGGGGAACAGATGGCACCATTCAGATCTGGGATGCAACCACGCTCAAGAAACAGACAACGCTCCGGGGACATACAGATCAGGTGAATCGTATCAGTTGGTCGCCAGATGGTCATCTTCTGGCATCAGCGAGCAGCGATGGTACTGTGCGACTCTGGGATGGTCAACACTATACACTCCAGACGATATTACAGGGGAATGGTGCCAGTAATCCAGTGTTGAGTATTGCCTGGTCGCCTGATAGCAAACGACTGGCGGCGGGCTTTGGCGATGGTATAGTCGAAGTCTGGGATATAGCCAGCCATAAAGGGCAAATCTTCCTGGGACAACAGGCAACCGATATACGCAGCAGGGCTGTCTGGGGAGTCTGCTGGTCTCCCGATAACAGATGGATCATTTCACCGCAGTATGATGGCATTCTCCATGTATGGGAAGCGGCGACCGGGAAATTATTGCAAATTTTGCACACAGATGATTTTCCCAACGATGTGCGGTGGATGCATAACGGGCAACTTGTTGCATCGTCAAGCGATAAGGGGACGGTACAACTCTGGGAAGCAGAGACATTCAAAAATATCGCCACACTGCAGGGCAGCAGCAATAATGGCTGGGTGTACCCGATTGCCTGGTCCCCGGATGATCGCCTGCTTGTTGGTGGCTATGAGACTGGATTGGTGCAGTTCTGGGACGCAACCACTGGAAAAGTGCTGAATATGCAGCAAGCCCATACTGACCGGGTGTGGGATATCGCCTGGTCACCGGATGGGGTGCTGATAGCCTCTGCAAGCAAGGATGGAACCGTGCGCTTATGGGGAATCGCTTAGCATGTACGTTTGACCAGATTTCCATACTCATCCCAGATGTCCTGGTAACACCTGTGCAATGACCACGCATACTGGCAGATGAACGAACCGATTCGGTCAGGACAGCACAGATTCGCCTGTTCCCACTGGTTCCCCTTGATATGCAAGGAGACCGCGCACCCAGGTACGCCTGACACAGCCCCGGCTATCCAGAGCTATCAGGTCTGCATCCGCTCCAGGCGCGATTCTGCCTTTGCGCAAATCCATACCGGTAATCCGGGCGGGTACCTGTGTTGCCATCGCAATTGCCTCGCTCCAACTTATGCC
>DATGJV010000854.1:0-5834 GCA_035295005.1 Ktedonobacteraceae bacterium
TGATAGATGTGCCGAAAGATGTCCAGTTTAGCAAGACATTCTATCGTTCCTCGGCCACCAGTAATGCGCACAGATATGGTCGCACTAGCGGTGAGGCCAGCAACCTTTCGCCATCAGCCAGAGCAATTGCTCAAGCCGCGCAATTGATTAAAACTGCACAACGCCCGGTCATTATGTCTGGTCATGGCGTCATCCTGTCGAATGCTTACGACGAATTGCGAGCGTTTGCTGAGAAAGTGCATATCCCGGTCATCACTACGTTGCTGGGCATTAGCGGTATTCCAGATACGCATCCTCTGGCTCTTGGTATGCCGGGAATGCACGGGCCAGCTCATGTCAATCAAGCCATTGGAAAGTGCGATTTGATTATCGGGGTCGGATTGCGCTTTGATGATCGCGTGACGGGCAAGGTGAGTGAGTTCGCGCCGCACGCACGCATCATTCATATAGACATTGATGCCTCTGAAATGCACAAAGTCAAAGTGGCAACTGTCCCCATTGTAGCCGATGCCAGAGCGGCCCTTGTCGCGCTCGCCGATGCAGTGGAACAGGGAGACCACAGCACGTGGATTGGTGAAATCCGTGCCTGGGAAGCGAGAGACAACGAACGCTTGCAAAGTATTCAGCGCGAACAAAGCTATCCTGATCCTATCAGTATCCTGGATGCAATTCGTGAAGAGACAAACGGCGAAGCAATTATTGTCTCGGATGTGGGACAAAACCAGATGTGGACAGCTCGCCATTACTGCTGGACGCGCCCCAATAGCCATATCACCTCCGGCGGACTTGGCACAATGGGCTTTGCTTTACCCGCGGCGATGGGGGCAAAAATGGGCGTACCGGATGCACCCGTCTGGGCTGTTGCTGGCGATGGCGGTATCCAGATGAATATTCAAGAGTTGGCGACGTTACAGCAACAGGGTATCGCTGTCAAAGTTGCCATTATGAACAATGGTTATCTCGGCATGGTGCGCCAGTGGCAGCAATTTTTCCACTCGCGCAACTATTCTGAGACACCCATCACCGGCCCCGACTACGTTAAACTTGCTGATGCCTATGGTCTGAAGGGCATGCGTATCACAAGACGGGAAGATGTCTCTGCTGCTATTCATGAGGCAATGGAGACCGAAGGCACGGTGATTATTGATTTCGTAATCGAGCCGGAGTCCAATGTGTTTCCAATGGTCGCCCCCGGTTCTGCGATTACCAGCATGATTGAAGAAACAGAGGAGAACGCGAGTCATGACTGAACAGGCTGCTTCCCAACGGGCGGGACAGGCTAACGCCCCCCAGGATGGTGGGCAAACACACACGCTTGTCCTGTTCGCCAATGACCAGCATGGTGCGCTTGACCGTATTGTCGGCGTGTTACGTCGTCGGCGTGCCAACGTGCAAAATTTCACCGTCGGTCGCAGTGAACTGCCCGATGTGATGCGCGTCACGGTGGTCATAGACGACTCCGAAGTTGGAGTCGAACAGCTAGTGGAGCAGCTACGCAAAGTTGTCTATGTACGACATGTTATTAACCTATCGTCAGCACAGGCGGTTGCACGTGAGTTGGCGTTGATAAAAGTCAACAGCAGCGCCGCGCAATCCAGTGAAATTATGGAAGTCGGACACCTTTTCGGTGCCCATACCATTGATGTCACATCTGAAACGATCACGCTCGAAGTGACTGGCAGCGAAGACAAAATTGAGCAAATCATCAACAAACTACAACCGTTCGGCATTCGAGAGATTGCACGTACCGGTCGCGTGGCGATAACACGTGGCATGAACGAAATGTAGGGACGATCTTTGTGGTTGTTCGTAAACAAGCACAACATTTGTAAACAAGCGTAACAAACAAAGGAGTTACACACAACATGGCAAACATCTATTACGACGCGGACGCAAATATTGAACTGATACAGCAGAAAAAAGTTGCTGTGATCGGCTATGGCAGCCAGGGACATGCACATTCCTTGAATATGCGCGATAACGGCTGCGATGTCGTGGTTGGTCTTCCTGCTGGTAGTAAAAGCCGCGAGAAGGCTGAGGCCGAGGGATTGCAGGTCATGACGCCAGCCGATGCGGCAGAGCAGGCCGATGTCATCATGATCCTGATACCCGATGAGAAACATCGCGAGGTATTTGAGCGTGACATCCGCCCAGGGCTTGCCCCCGGCAAAATGTTGATGACAGCCCACGGCTTCAGTCTGCACTATGCGCAGATTGTTCCACCACCTGATATTGATGTGGCGATGGTCGCGCCCAAAAGCCCCGGACATATGCTGCGCCGCCTCTTTGTAGAGGGCGTTGGTGTCCCTGCACTCTGGGCCGTGTTCCAGGACGCGACCGGCAATGCCGAAGCCATGACTCTGGCCTACGCTCGTGCTATTGGTTGCACCCGCGCTGGAGTGCTGCGAACCACTATTGCCGAGGAGACTGAAACCGATCTCTTTGGCGAGCAATCCGTCCTCTGCGGCGGCGTCACTGCACTTATTCGCGCCGGATTCGAGACGCTGGTCGAGGCTGGCTATCAACCTGAAATTGCCTACTTCGAGTGCATGCATGAGATGAAACTGATTGTAGATCTGATGTATCAGGGCGGCATGAGTTCCATGCGCTACTCGATCAGCGACACCGCCGAGTTTGGCGATTATGTCTCTGGTCCGCGCATTATTGACGAGCGAGTGCGCAACGAGATGCGCAAAGTATTGCGTGAGATTCAGGATGGCACCTTTGCCACACGCTGGATTCTCGAAAATCAGGCCGGTCGCCCCAGCTTCCAGGCCATGCGTCGCAGCAATGCACAGCATCAGATTGAGCAGGTCGGCGGCGAATTGCGCTCGATGATGCCGTGGCTGAACGCGCCCAACAAAAAAGCAGAAATTGCGGAAACCAAAAACTAGTATGTCGTTAGTTTGTAGCGTGGGGCGGCTACTCTCATAGTCGCTCGCACAGAACGGTAATGAACATCAAGGAGGACACAACGTCATGGGAGACCCTGCGGTAGTTAAGATTTTTGACACAACGTTACGTGATGGCGAACAGTCGCCGGGAGCAACAATGTCTATGGAAGAGAAACTGCAAGTTGCTGAGCAGCTTGTGCGCCTCAATGTAGATATTATCGAGGCTGGTTTCCCTTCGGCCTCACCGGGCGACCTTGCGTCAGTGAAGGAGATAGCGCGGCGTACTCGTGGCTCAGCCGTAGCAGGACTTGCTCGCGCTAATAAGAGCGATATTGATGCAGTCTGGGAGGCCGTGAGCGAGGCTGAGCAGCCAGTTATCCACGTGTTCCTCGCGACTTCTGAAATTCACTTGAAACACAAGTTGAATCTTGATCGTGAGGAGGCATTGCAACAGGTCGCGGCAATGGTGGCTTATGCACGTAATCTCTGCCCAACTGTCGAGTTTTCGGCGGAAGATGCCACACGCAGCGATTGGGAGTATCTCTGCCGGGTCTTTGAGGCTGCTATCAAGTCAGGTGCGACAACCATCAATATCCCCGATACCGTTGGTTATACCATGCCGAACGAATATGAGGCTCTATTCCGCTATCTGCGCGAACGAGTTCCCGGCATTGAGGACGTGGTGATGAGCGCCCATTGCCATAATGATCTTGGTATGGCAACTGCCAATACGCTGGCAGCCATCAAAGCGGGTGCGCGGCAAGTTGAAGTGACTATCAATGGATTGGGCGAGCGTGCCGGTAATACCGCGATGGAAGAAGTGGTGATGGCCCTGCGCACACGACCGGATGCCTTCGGCAACGTGGATACGCGCATCAACGCCCTGGAATTTTTGCCGACGAGTCAACTGGTGAGTCGTTTATCGAGTATTCCAGTGCAACCTAATAAGGCTATTGTGGGTTCCAACGCTTTCTCTCACGAGGCGGGCATCCACCAGGATGGTATGCTCAAGAATCGCCTGACCTATGAAATTATGACGCCGCAATCAGTCGGCTGGACAGATACGAAACTTGTGCTGGGGAAACATTCGGGCCGTCATGGTCTTGATGCTCGCCTGCGCCAGTTAGGCTATAAATTGAGCGCCGAAGACCTCAAGGCTGCCTACCGCCGTTTTGTCATGATGGCGGACCAGAAAAAACATCTCAACGATGCAGACCTTCGCTACATCGTCGAAAGCGGTATGGAGACACCTGCCGCGATTTAATCAGTTTACCTTGTATTGTAGGGTATATGTGCATTCGCGTGCATATGCCCTACAATACAAGGTTTCATGCATGGAGCAAACTTGTGACCCAGACAGAACAAACAACAGCAAAACAGAATGGAAAACTTACGAAAGCTGAGGCCCCAAAAGTCCCTGTATTAAGCCTCGAAGAGGGCTATGCCTACTTTGAAGGTCGTATTGTCCCGATGAGCGAAGCAAAAGTTAGTATTGCCACCCACGCCTTGCATTACGGCACCGCATGTTTTGAAGGAATTCGTGGCTACTGGAATGAAGAGCAAGGACAATTATACCTGCTCAAGTTGCGCGAACATTATGAACGCATGGCAGACTCGTGGAATACTCTGCGTATGCAGCCCGAAGAATCTATTGATGACCTGTGCCGCATTACCGTAGAGCTGGTGCGAAAACATGGCTATCGCGAGAGTGTGTATGTGCGCCCCATTACCTATAAAGCGGCGCGTACTATCAAACTTACGCTCAGTTCACTTGAGGATGCAGTAGCTATCTATACCTTCGCAATGGGTAATTATGTAGATATCAGTTCCGGCCTCAACGTGTGTACCTCATCCTGGCGGCGTGCTAATAGTAATGCTATGCCGATTCGTGCCAAAGTGACCGGGGCGTATATCAACAGCTCGCTGGCGGTAGATGATGCCACGGCGGCGGGTTTTGACGAGGCCATCATGCTCACAAATGATGGTACGGTCTCTGAAGGCAGTTCGTGCAATCTCTTTATCCTGCGCAACGGCAAATTCGCTACCCCCGCACTCTCGGAAGATATCCTTGAAGGTGTTACGCGCAATGCTTTAATAGATATGATCCGCGACGAATTGGGTATGCAAGTTGAGGAGCGCAGCATTGACCGCACCGAACTCTACGCCTCAGATGAAATTTTCATGTGCGGTACCGGCGTGCAGGTTTCTCCTGTTGTCAGCGTGGATCGCCGTCGCGTAGGGACTGGCAAGCCTGGGAATTTTACCATGCAATTGCAAAAGTTGTATCTCTCAGCCTGTCGCGGCGAAAATGAGCGATATAGCGACTGGGTGACCCCAGTTTACGAATAAATAAATGTTGGACACGGTTGTGTGTCCGAAAGGAATACGTATGCGTTCAGATCAAATCAAGCTTGGCTTTGAGCGAGCGCCGCACCGTGGATTGCTGCGGGCTACCGGCGTGGTGGGCGAGCATGATTTCAATAAACCGTTTATCGCCGTTTGCAATTCATATGTGGACGTTGTGCCAGGTCATGTCCACTTGCAGGCATTTGGCAAGCTTGTTAAAGAAGCTATTCGTGCGGCAGGCGGCGTGCCGTTTGAGTTCAACACCATTGGCGTTGACGACGGTATCGCGATGGGCCATATCGGCATGAAGTATTCGCTGCCGAGCCGCGAACTCATCGCCGATTGTGTGGAGACGATGGTGGAGGCGCACCGCTTCGATGGTCTTGTCTGCATCCCCAACTGTGACAAAATTGTACCAGGGATGTTGATGGGGGCAATGCGTCTGGATATTCCCACCGTTTTCGTGAGCGGCGGCCCAATGGCGGCGGGCAAACTGGCTGACGGTCGCTCGATTGACCTGATTAGCGTCTTCGAGGGTGTTGGAGCCTATCAAGCAGGTAAGATTAATGACCGCGAGTTGCTGGAACTTGAGCA
>DATGJV010000855.1:0-5279 GCA_035295005.1 Ktedonobacteraceae bacterium
TTTTCTATCCCATTCGCGGGCTTGACGCATTGCTCGCAACATTGGGCATTGAGAAGCAGAAACTCGACGACGACCGTCAACAGGAAGGGCGCGAGTATGCAGGGCGTATCCTCAGCGTCTATCCTGACCTGTTACACATTGACTCAACATTACCGGCAACAGCCTCAGCACAAGATTTCGCTAAAGTGACTCAGAAGCAACATAATGCGATGCTCCGTTTCAGTGGATTACCAGAATTAACCGGGGATTTGCAGGCATTTCTGACCGGCAATCGCTACGAAGTACAACTCCGGCAGGCAGAAACTCAACTGGCGATGGCGCTGCAACAGTTAGAAGACCTGTGTTGGGAACACTTGAATTCTCAGGGTGTGAATAGTCGCGATTTAGAAGAACTTCAGCATGAAATGAACATGCGCCAGAGCAAACGCGGTGCCACGCGCTTCGAGCAATTACAACATCGTACCAACGCTATGCACGATGCCTGGCATTACGCCCTCACCCAGTTCGACTCGGTCATTCATACACATGAGAGCTTATTTCACGCCGCATTGATGACAGCACATGACCGTGCAGCACGACGCATTAAGATACGCATCTTGCAAGGTCACTTCGACCGCTTTATCAAGGTTGGCAACCGCACCCAGAGCGACTCCCCGGCAATGGAGATTGGCAGTCGCTGGACCGATATTGATGGCTGGAGCCTGATTAAAGAACTGCGTGCCAACTTCAGTGCCGCCCTTGAACGCGAAATGAACGAGCCAGCACGTACACTGGCGGAGGCATTCCTCATTCCTATCGCGCACAAGGAAGAAATTGACGGTTCGCTCGATATCAACCACGTCGCACTTGGTGAATACGGCGGCGAATTGGACGAAATAGAGAAAGCCTATAGCAAGCTCAAGCGCAGTATCCGCGAGAAGGCACGCGATGTGTGCCTGTATGTGACAATGGGCGAATTGCTCAACGAGGAAAAATATGCACCGACCAAAGATGATCCGGCAGTAGGGGCGCTCTACCGGCTCGTTGCCACACCAGGAAACCCGGAAGATATCATTCAACAGGCCCGACAATTAATGGGACCAATCCTGGATGTGATTTGCGGACAACTGGCGGAAAGCACCGAGCGGCGTATAGCTCACCTCTTCCGTTATGAACTGGACAAGTTGGAGGCACGGCAGGTATTTGACAGTGATCGTCTCGACGCCCTTCCAGGCACTATGCCAGGAATGTTCGCCGATCTGGTCAATCGCTTATACAGCTTGCTCACCGAGCGCGTGCTGACTTCGGATGCGCTGCGACAACAACTCGACATGCTCCAGGCACAACGTGAGGCAAATGTTGATCAGTGGGTTGAACTTATACACGATACTGAGGTTCTAAAAACAGTTCACCGACAATAAAGTATCACAATATAACAATGCGGGAGACCATTTGATCTCCCGCATTGCCCCCCTGTGTATCAGACCCGTGCATCGAGCCTGGAATGGACCACTGTTTGCCCCCCCCAGGACCTTCCCTGGTTCATTCCTTGCTCTAATAACACTTCTCAAGAGTAACCCCTTCGCGGGTTCCACCTCTGCCTGACCAGAACAACCTACCTTCGTTTGGACTTACATTCCGTCCGCAGCCATCTATCCGCAGGGTACTCCTTCCCATCCATCTGGAAAGAATAATATACAGCAAATTTATGTCCCCCCCAGGACATCCCCCATTTCGTATTTATCCCCCGAACATAGAATAACCTATGGTGGTATGATTAGGGTTGACAACCTGTTAAGATTATATGGAGGTTTGTCAATTTACCTTCCATTCTGGTTAAGAATTCGATGTCTTTAAGAAAGAGGATCACTCAGTGTTTACAACCGTTACACAAGTACAGTACACGAAAACTATTGGACGTGAGCATATCTGGAACATTGACGGGCAAGAGAATCAGGCAAGCAATGGCATTCTGACAGGCGCTTTACTTGGCGGCGAAATTGTCCGTGTCCGTTTCCAGCGTAGTTCGCGCTTCGATGAGGCACGCTATCAACTGGTAGATGACACACCGGGAACATTGCCCTACCACTCCTGGATTGTCGCGAAAGGTGATGAGCAGTGGTCCAATTTTTTTGGGGGTGCCCAGGCACGCGCTCTCATCGAACCTTACCTGCACGAGTTCTCGTTTTCGCCGGATGCTATACGTTTGACACGCTCACTAAACAGTGAGGAGCGTATATTTGGTCTGGGCGAGCGTACCGGCAGCATGGATAAGCGTGGACAAGCCTTTCCTATCTGGAATGTTGATCCTCACAAAGGACATGATATCCACACCATCACCATGTATACGTCCGTCCCGTTCTATCTTGGTCTGCACACAGGTGATGCAAGGGCTTACGGAGTGCTGCTGGACCATACGGGACGAGTCGAAGTAGATTTTGGCAAAACCAATGAAAGCGAGGCTACGCTGACAGTCGAGGGCGATTGCCTCGCTGTCTATTATTTTGCCGGCCCCACACCTGCCGATGTGATGCGCCAGTATACCGAACTTACCGGACGTATGCCGCTACCCGCTCGCTGGGCGCTGGGCCATCACCAGTGTCGTTGGGGCTACACTTCTCAAGAACAAGTTCTGCAGGTTGCACATGAACTGCGAGAACGCCACCACCCCACGGACGCTATCTGGCTCGATATTGATTATATGGATGGTTATCGCAACTTTACGTGGAACCCGAAAACGTTTGCCCATCCTGAGCAGATGAGCCAGCAGCTGCACGAACAGGGCATCCATCTTGTCACCATTGTTGACCCTGGCACAAAAATAGACGACAACTATTTCGTCTACCAGCAAGCAATGCAAAACAACTACTTTTGCACGTATCCTGATGGTATGCCATTTAAGGGGAATGTCTGGCCGGGGGCTTGCTATTTCCCCGATTTCTCACAGCAAAGGGTACGAACATGGTGGGGCAATCTCTACGAAACGTTCCTCAATCAGGGTGTAGATGGTATCTGGAACGATATGGACGAGCCAGCCCTGACGAATATGATGGTGCCGGATGAGCCAGAGATTACCAAAACAAACACAATGGATGACGATGTTCTGCATGTCGCTGGTGGTGATGATCCCACAGGCCCGGATGGTCCACCACAACTGCACAAGTTTTATCATAACGCCTATGGTATGGAAATGGCTCGCAGTTCGTTTCAGGGATTGCGCAAACTGCACCCCGATTCTCGCCCATTTGTACTCACTCGTTCCGGCACCGCCGGAGTGCAGCGCTACGCCGCCGTCTGGACAGGTGATAACTGGAGTCGCTACCCCGATATATTAATGGCTATTCCTATGTGCCTGAATCTGGGCATGAGCGGCATTCCCTTTGTCGGTATGGATATCGGTGGTTTCTGGGAGTCAGGTAACGGCGAATTGCTGGTACGCTTCGCGCAACTTGGTGCCTTCATGCCATTCAGTCGCAACCACAACGCAGCAGGGTATCATTCACAGGAACCCTGGGCTTTTGGTGAACCTTACGAAAGTGCCTACCGCAAAGCTATCGAGGCGCGTTACCAGCTCATGCCCTACCTGTACAACCTGTTTCACGAGGCTTCAACCACAGGTGCGCCAGTGATACGCCCGCTTTACTATCATTACCCGAAGGATGAAACGGCAAGCGATGTGCAGGATGCCTTCCTGGTGGGCGATTCTTTGCTTTCTGCGCCCATCTACGAAGAGAGTGCCACCAGCCGACCAGTCTACCTGCCAGCAGGTTCTTGGTTCGACTACTGGACAGGTAACGAGTATCCCGGCGAAGGGTGGAGTGATATTCCCGCGTCACTCGACAGTTGGCCCCTGCTAATTCGCGGGAACAGCATTCTCCCCGGTGGCCCCGTCATGCAATGTGCCAGCGAGCATCCGACCGACCCGCTTACCTTCACCTGCTATATGGCAACCGACGGTCTCGCAAGCTACACGCTCTACGAGGACGATGGTACTTCGCAAGCCTACCGCAACGGAGCCTTCGCGCAAACATCCGTCAGTTGTCGCGTCACCGCCGATTTCGTCACAGTCGAAATCGAAGAGCGATTTGACAACTACCAGCCGCAACGCGAATGGTACGAAGTAGTGGTACGAGTCGGTTCAAGAGTTTTGAAGGAGAGGGTAAAAGTGGGGCAAGGGAAAGCAGTTGTTAAACTGAGCCTCTAAAGCTACAAGTATTTTTTAAGAAGGGAGGAATAGTAGGGGACGTACTATTCCTCCACTTACTAATCCAGATCAGTCACTGCTCACCCATCAACCTTCATTTGTCAAGATAGTACGGCTCGTTTGACCGCCTGTTTCCTGTCAAATGAAGCTTGACGGACTGGTATCGAGCATATCCCCTACAAGAGCCGGATAAGGTTATTCAGAAGTTTCAAGACTTCCTCTATAACCCCGTGCTTCAAGATATTATCTATGACCTTGTGAGCCAGGAAAATTTCAAGAAGACCGATGACTATTGACATATGCCACGGGATTGCTCCAATAAACATAGCCATTGCCATCAGTACCAGAGCTACGATTACGAAGTTAATGATCCTTCTGTCCAACTCCTCTCCGGCTTCCTGCCTGTCTCTTCCCTGTTGAGCTGGTAACTGTCTAGATCGGTTGTGGTTCCTGTGTCTGCGTGTAGTAGTACTCGGTCTCGCTCGTCCATGTCGCCTTTGCCCTCTATGTGGGTTACGTGCCATATTCGATTGTCACTCCTTGTTGGACTATCTCGTTAGTCGTTCAAGTTACATAAGCGGTCCTTCGCCGAAAGCTCAAGTCACAAAAGTGCTGACGGAAACATCCGTTTCTACAGCGATCAGCTCACAAGAGCGGCAAAAATGCTTCGGTTGTAATAGCACCGAAGGCTTAAGTTACAGAAGCTTTGGAGTACTCATTTGCAAAAGAGCCGAGGCTCCCGCGCCTCATGAGTAGTGAAGAAGGAAATAGTCCGTCTTCCCAACAAGTATGTTTTCGAGCCTTTCTCACTTAGACAGAAAGGAACACCTGAACTTATTATACTCTGCAACAAGTGATATTACTAGTGATCAGGCACCGTATTTTCAATAATATGAATGTAATATTAGCATTCCAGAAACATCTCTTTTTTGTAAATATCCAACTGCATTGACAGATAGACTTTTCTCGCCAGAACCGAATAATCTTGTAAAGAGACAGCCTACAGATAAGAGTAAAGCCAAGTCCTATCAATTTGCCAACATCCACAACACCGTGCTATAGTACTCTCCGTGCCTTTTAATTCTTTAGGGACAGT
>DATGJV010000856.1:0-8697 GCA_035295005.1 Ktedonobacteraceae bacterium
GGCGCGATGGCGCGGAGAAACCCTGGCAAGTCTGGTACACGCACGTACCATGCGTAGGGTGGGTCGCGTCGAATCACCATCTCCGTTTTCAGTACATCATACACAGGATGGTTGCGATGGATCATGAAAGTAATTTTATTGACAGGTGCCGCGTTGGGTGGTTCTATCATGCTCTCGCCCTGTTTCAGAATCGCCCGCATAACTGGCAATATGACCTCTGCCATGTTGAGTCCTGTATTTACAGCGAGGTCAAAGACGGGGATACTGTCTCTCCTGCGCGTTGACGGCAATGTGATATAGCCGCAGAACGCGCCTTTAGCATTGCTAATCACCAGCACATGCCACTGGTCATCGGCCTGAAATTCGTTCCAATGTTCTATCTGATGTCGCCACCAGCCTTCATCAATCGCGGTTGAGACGATGCTGGAAGCGCATTGTTGGTCGTACAGTTGGGCAATTAAAGGGAGATCATTCATGGTCGCGTCACGCAAGATGTATGGCTCAGGGAAGCCTTCTGCTGCTGGTGGAATGAGGGCAGTATACGTATCTCGCCGGGTATCCAGATCGAGTGCGTATTCGTAGCCAAACTGGCGATAGAAATAGGGAATGCCGGTGATAGCCTGCACCATATGTCCCTCGGCCTCGCTGCGTGCATGCACGAGTTCAAAGACGGCTCGCACTAAACCGCGATTGCGGTACGCCGGGTCAGTAGCCACGATTTCTGGCCGTCCTATGGGAAAGGCCACATCTTCGTAACGCCATTGTTGTCTCCATAAACAGGTCATGGCGACAAGGCGATGCTCTTTTTTGCGCGTATCCTCGACGACCGCGACATCCTCTGGACTCATCACCGGGTGCTGCCCGTTCATCAGTATGCGCATCAAATTACCGAGACTTGTATTTGCCGGGTCTGTGGGACCATTGCGAAAGACCATGCCGGGGAGATAGATTATGTCCCCAGCATCTTCTCTAGTAGACCAGCGCAAGACAAGGCCACCGCCCAGGTCTCGCTGGTAGTTTCTCTCTGCCAGCGCCATATGCGCTATGTGTGCCATCACTTTATCCTATTCTTCCCAGAGTACCATATTTGCTTATTGGAGCTGTTCCAGTGCTTCCTCCTGGGTTATGCTGCTACTGTATCAGCTTTGTGCTATTCTTTGCAAGCGCGATTCAGGGTGAAATATCAAGTACCCGTAGGGACCGATTGATCGCGTTCACGTACCTGCTGGGGATGATACCCGTATATCCATGCGCGGATGCGATAAATCAGTCCCTACGGGTACTTGATATTCAGGTTAACTTGCGGGAATATCTTCTTTATCAACTGCATTAGCTGCCAGCTGGTGAGCATTTCTCAGGTAGGTACGCATATGCTCAGCCAGAATAGAGAGATTTTTTGTTTTCCATTCCATGTGCTTGCCTGGCAAAAATCTCAGTTCCATATTCGTCGCGACTTTTTCATAGGAGGGATAAGCACGGCGTCCATCACGTGAGAAGAGGAATGTTACCTTGCCTGTGTATGGGCCGATGTTGTAGCCGGCGGCGGTCCAACGGTAGAGTCCTACCCACTGTTGGCGTAGTATGCTGGCGTCCGGGGGAATGAAATTCAGTTTCTGGGCGAGTGAATGAGGCATATTCCCCGCACGTTCAAGCTCGATTTCCTCGACCTCATCAAGGTGCCTGGCACCGCTAAATTTTCTTCTAAAATAGGGGATGCGCAGGTAGATATAGCGGAGGAACCAATCCACCTGTTGTTCTGTTCCAATGTTCAACCTTGTACCAACCCGTGTAATGCGCTCACGTACCGCTTTATGCATCGCGGGTATGGCGGGGTCTACTAAGAGCAACAGGTTGACGGTTTGACCAATGGCCTGTAACTGGCGTGCCATTTCATAGGCAATGAGTCCACCATTGCAGAAGCCGCCGAAATGGTATGGGCCTTCTGGTTGTATCGCACGCATTGACTCGATATGTGCTGCCGCCATTTCTTGTAGTGAGGGAGGAATGGGCAAACCTGTTAATTTGTAGGGTTCAAGCACATAGAAAGGCTGGTCCGCGTCTACTTTGCGAGCCAGTTCCAGGCAATAAAACCCTCCTCCAACCCAATCGCCATGCAAAAAGAAAAATGGCGGTTTTGTCCCATTGGCTCGAATAGCCACAACTGGAGTGCGAGATCGTGTCTCTTCATCGCCGAGTATCGCGTTTGCCAGGTGTTCGATGGTCGCTCCAGCAAAGAACGTGGCGAGCGGCAATCGCTTCCCATTGACACGTTCGATTTCAGTCAGTAGGCGAGCAGCCAGTAACGAATGTCCGCCAAGATCAAAGAAATTATCTTGCATACCGATGGGATGTACGTTGAGCAACTCTTCCCATAGCTTGATTAGCTGGTGATGAATGGTCATGAGTGGTGCCGCAAAACCTTCATCGGTTGCTGCCATGCCATCGGCAGAGGTATAGCCGGGCGCTGGGAGAGCTTTCCTGTCAATTTTGCCATTAGGAGTGAGAGGAAGCGTATTCAGCAGCACAAAGGACGCGGGTATCATATAGCCCGGCAGCTTTTCTTGCAGATAACTGCGCAGCGATTGGTTTGAAAGAGGTTGCCCGTCCTGTGCGACAACGTAGGCGACGAGCCGTTTATCACCTGCCGTCTCCTCGCGTGCTACCACAACGGTCTCTTGCACTCCTGCACACTGTTTTATTACCTCTTCGATTTCTCCCAACTCGACACGGAAGCCGCGAATTTTCACTTGATGGTCAATACGCCCAAGAAACTCAATGGAACCATCAGGCAGGTAGCGAGCCATATCCCCCGTTTTATACATGCGAGCGCCTGGTTGTTGGCGAAAAGGATTGGGGATGAAACGCTCGTCCGTCAATTCTGGGCGATGCAGATACCCACGCGCTAATCCATCACCACTGAGATACAGTTCGCCAGTGATACCAACAGGTACTACCTGGAGATAAGCGTCAAGAATATAGACCTGTGTATTAGCAATTGGATGTCCAATAGTAATCGCCGGGGCATTACGCTCTACCAGCGTGTAGGTCGAGTAGGTTGTATCTTCGCTGGGGCCGTAGAGATTGAACACCCGTTGCACCGTCTCCTGCTCGTAAATGCGCTCGACCAGAGAGCGCGGCAATGCTTCACCAGCAAGATTGACTGTGCGTACCGATGCGGGCAAGCGATGACCGTGTAGCAGTTCATTCAGCGCGGACGGCACCGTGTTGAGCAGTGTGACATTGACCGAAGAGGGTATTTCTGGCAGATGCAGGATGTTTTCAACAAGTATCGCACAACCGCCGCCACTCAACGTCACAAAAAGTTCAAAGATGGATAGATCGAAACAGATTGAGGTTGAGGCCAATACTCCGGCGAGGTCTTCGGACGAAAAGACGCTTAGCGCCCACTGCACAAAAGCGACAACGTTATGATGCTCAATCGCTACACCTTTAGGTTTTCCTGTGGAACCGGAAGTGTAGATCACATACGCAAGGTTCGTGGACGTTGCTGTGCTAATCGGATTCGTGGCGGATTCCTTCGCGATAGTTGTCCAGTCGCTATCAAGGCAGACGATGCTCGTCGGTTGCTTTGTATGCTCCCAACGTTCCGCTAACGTAGCCAGCAGCTTTCTTTGTGTTAGCAAGATCTTTGCCTGAGAATCGTGCAACATGAAGGCAATGCGTTCTTGAGGATAAGCGGGATCAAGCGGTACATAGGCCCCACCAGCTTTGAGAACAGCCAACATGGCTATGACCACCTCTAATGAACGTTCCATGCAGATGCCGACCAGTACTTCCGGCCCAACCCCCTGTTTTTGCAGATGGTGGGCGAGCTGATTGGCTTTGTTATTCAATGTCCTGTAGGTCAGGTGCCTCTCGCCAGCGCGTATGGCTATTGCTTTCGGTGTGCGTTCAACCTGGGATTCAAAGAGTTGATGAAGACAGATGTCTTTTGCGGTACTGGCAGCATTGCCGGTATTGCCTGTCTCGTTCCATGTAACCAGTATCTGTTGTTGCTCTGCTTCAGTTAAAAGCGGTAGTTCCGCGATACGTTGTTCAGGGTTTGCCACGATGCTTGCCAGCAACGTTTGCCAGTGTTCCACCATGCGTTCTATTGTTGTCGTATCGAACAGATCTGTGTTGTACTCAAAGCGACCGATAAGACCTTCTGGCCGGTCATCAAGTTCAAGAGAGAGATCGAATTTGGCGGTGTTCGTCTCGATATCCATCTGTGAAAGCGTCCAGCCAGATTCATCAACGTGAAGTGGCGGTTCGAGTGAGAGTAACACCTGAAAGAAAGGATTTTGTCCCACAATACGCTCTGGCTGCAACTCTTTCACTAGCAATTCAAAGGGAACATCCGGGTGCGCGTGCGCTTCCAGCACGACTTCGCGTACTCGCTGAAGCAGGTCACGCACGGTCGGATTCCCTGACAGGTTGGTGCGCAAAACCAGCGTATTGAGAAAGAAGCCCATCAGGTTTTGCACTTCTTTGCGTTTGCGGTCAGATATCGCGGTACCTATCAAGATATCGTCCTGTCCTGAATAGCGAAACAGCAGAATCTGGAATGTTGCCACCAACAACATGTATAGCGTCACGCCCTCTCGCTTGCTCAGGTTTTTCAGCGCGTCGGTCAGCGATTGAGAAAGGGCAAATGGGTGCATGGAGCCTCTATAGCCAGGCACAGCAGGACGCGGGCGAGCGATGGGCAAGGCTAATTGCGTGGGAGCGTGTTCGAGTTGCTTCCGCCAGTAGGCAAGTTGTTTCGCTATGGTATCACCCTGCGCCCACTCACGCTGCCAGAGGGCAAAATCTGGATATTGAATGGGAAGCTCTGGCAGTGGTGACGGTTCGCCGCGGCGGAAGGCATCATAGATAGTGCGCAGTTCTGGTAAGAATATTTGATAGAGAGAGTAGCCATCGAAGATGATATGGTGTAAAGTCAAGAATAGTCGGTGTTCCGTGTCGCTTAGTTGTACCAGGAGAGTACGCAGAAGAGGCCCGTTGGCGAGATCAAAAGGCTGTAGAATCTCTTGCGCAGCCAGGCGCACAGCCGAGGATTCACGTTCTTCTACGGAAAGGGAAAAAGCGCGTACATCTACGACTGGCAACCGCAACGGTTGATATGGATGCACCATCTGCACCGGTTGTCCGTCTACCAGTGGAAAGCTGGTGCGCCACGCTTCGTGACGCCTGATAACCTCGTTGAAACTGCGCTCAAAAGTTGGTATATCGAGGGAACCGGGTAGATGAATGGTCACACATTCTGTATAGACCGGATAAACCTGATTAACCAGCGTTTCCGACATGAGTTGCGCCAGCAGCCAGAGTTGTTGTTGTCCGAAGGACAGAGGGGCAACAGTTTTCTGTGATGGACGAATAGTTGCGGATAGAGGTTGCTGCGTTTGCGCAATTCCTCCACGTAATAGCTTTTGCAGCAGGAGGCGTTTCGCCTCTGAAAGTTCGCTTGTTTCTTGCATCATATCTATCCTTTCTCATCGCAATAAACGAATGAACAACCAGTTCTATTGCTCTGAGAGAGCTAAAATGATACGGGTAACGCTTTTAGCCCGCGCAACCCAAGATTCTCGCGCCACACAATCGGGCCGGGCTGTAGATTGATCGCAGGTATGCGGCGTAGGAGCGTCGCGAAGGCAATTTGTCCTTCAAGCCGCGCTAATGGTGCCCCGAAACAGAAATGACTGGCCCATGCGAAGGCGACATGCCGGTTATCCTCACGACAAATATCGAGCTGGTCGGGATTGACGAAACGCTCAGGGTCACGATTCGCTGCGCCCATGACGGCGATAACCGCCTGTCGTTTGCTGATAGTCTTGCCACCTAGCATTACATCATCTGGCGCGAGCCGGGCTGTATGCTGGCTCGGACTTTCATAGCGCAGCAATTCCTCGATTGCCGAAGGGATGATTGTGGGATCGGCCTTGAGTTTTGCCAACTGGTCGGGGTTGCGCAGCAGTGAGAGCATGCCGTTGCCAATCAGGTTCGTGGTTGTTTCCTGCCCCCCAACCATCGTCACAATGGTGTTCGCGACCACCTCGTCTTCTGTCAGGCGATCTCCGTCAAGTTCTGCGCTCAGTAGCGCATGAATGAGGCCATCGCGTGGGTGTCGCCTCTGCTCGCTCACGGCGGCGCGAAAGTAGGCGGTCATTTCTTCCAGGCTGCGTAATGCTCTGGTTGCGTAATCAGGATTGTGCTGGAAGTTTCCTAACACCTGGGCAAAGTCAGCCGACCACATCGTGAGTTGCCGCCAATCAGTGGTAGGGACACCCAGCATTTCGGCTGTCACAATGGCAGGCAAGGGATAGGCCAGATCGGCAATAATATCCATCTGCCCCGGTTGCCCAGGATTCGCGGTATGCTCACGAGCCAGTACGGCATCCAGTAAGCTACTGGTAATGTCCTGGATATGCGAGCGCAGCACCTCGACCCGTCGCGGCGTAAATGCCTTAGATGCTAACCCACGTACACGCGCATGTGCTGGATTGTCGAGGAACAGCATCTGATGTACCATCACCTGTGCCAGTGGCGTCAGCGCCGATAACCCAAGCGTCGTGAGTTGCTCCGGCGTAGGCGTGCGGTTCGCTGAAAACTTTTGAAAGACGGTGACAACATCTGTGTAGCGCGTGACGACCCAGGCATGCAGGAATGGATCCCAATGCACAGGGTCTTCGGAGCGCAAACGATGATATAACGGATAGGGGTTAGCAAGTATCTGTGGGTCAAGCAGGTGGTACAGGCTCAACGATGGGTCAAACGCCCCTTGTCCCTGTTGACGAGTAACGGTTTGGCGCGGATTTACTGTCAATTGGTGTCTCCTTGATTTGTGGGTGCTTCCGAACAGCGAGCGAGGCAGTTGCCTTAGTTACTTTCGTATGCCAGCATCTGGGCTACTTCGTCATCACTCATGGTTTCGATACGTGCCAGAACGAGCTGTTCGATTTCATGCGCGAGTTGCGCGATAGTGGGGGCATTGAAAAGCGTGCGCAATGTCATCTCAACCCCAAAGGTTTCCGCGACTCGCATGATGACCTGCGTCCCAAACAGGGAATGCCCACCGAGCAAGAAAAAGTTCTCATCACGCCCAACACGCTCTAATCCCAGCAGGGGCGCAATAATCTTTTCCAACATCTCTTCCACAGGTGTGCCGGGAGTATCGTTCGCGGTCTCCCGGAGTGCATCGGCTTTGCCAGGTATCGGCAATCCTGCCCGGTCAACTTTGCCGTTGGGGGTGAGCGGCAACGTATCTAGTTGTATAAACGCAGATGGTATCATGTAATCGGGTAAGCGAGCAGCCAGCGCGGTATGTAACTCGCTATCGCTGACAGCTTTCTCTTGTTGACAGATAATATAGGCAACAAGGCGTTTATCGCCCGGCGTATCCTCGCGAGCCACAACGATGCTGGTTTGTACGGCAGGATGTTCGTTGATCACGGCCATGATTTCCTCTGGCTCGATACGGTAGCCGCGCAATTTTATTTGCTGGTCAATGCGGCCCATAAAAGCGATCTGTCCATCAGGCAGTTCTCGTGCGAGGTCACCTGTTTTGTAGAGGCGAGCGTGCGGGTCGGCACTGAAAGGATGCGGTATAAACCGTTCAGCAGTGAGTTCGGGCCGGTTGAGATATCCTTTTGCCAGACCAACGCCGCCAATATAGAGTTCCCCGGCGGTACCGGCTGGCACCTGTCGTAGCTGCTCATCGAGCAAAAGAACCTGCATATTTGTGATCGGGCGACCGATAGTGGGTGGTTGATTATGCTGCGACGACGCAGGCAAGATGCGCCCACTGGTGGTAACAACAGTTGCCTCTGTCGGACCATAATTATTGATGAACGCGAAGGATAAGTCCGGCGACGGATAGTGGCGCAGCGTATCCGCACCCGTCAGGAGATAGCGCAGCGACACTGAAGAAGGCCAGTGTAATGCAATAACGCTCTCCGCTAAGGTCGTCGGGAGAAAAGAAATCGTGATCTGTTGTTCAATAAACCAGTTCCGCAATGTGACGGGCGAAAGGCTCACTTCTTTATCAATCAGCGTGACACTGGCTCCAATAGTGAGATAGGGCCACAGTTCCCAACCGGTGGCATCGAAGGCCGGGCTGGCAACCTGTGTCGCTTTATCGTTTGCTGTAATAGCAAAGGCTTGCTGGTGCCAGCAAACGAGATTGAGTAAGCTGCGGTGCGTAATTTCTACGCCTTTGGGACGCCCCGTTGAGCCAGAGGTATAAATCACATATGCCAGATCATCAAGAGAGGCTATCTCTAGCGGGTTGGTTTCTGGTAGAGAGAAGTATGGAGCAGGGGCGGCATCGAGACAAATGACCGTTGCATTCGTTATAGGAAGCTGGCGAACGAGGTTGCTTTGTGTAAGCAAGATGGGAGCCTGAGTATCTGCCAGCATAAAGTCCAGCCGTTCGGTGGGATAGGCAGGATCAATCGGTACATAAGCCCCACCTGCTTTGAGGATAGCCAGGAGGGCAATAACAAGATCAAAAGAACGCTCCACGTAGCACGCGACCAGAACATCCGGGCCAGTGCCAAGCTCGATGAGATGATGGGCTAACTGATTTGCCCGCCGGTTAAGGTCATCATAGCTCAAAGAATTAGTGCCGGAAATAAGAGCAATAGCATCGGGTGTAGCTGTTGCCTGTTGAGCTACCAACTGCGGTATGCAGTAATC
>DATGJV010000857.1:0-6861 GCA_035295005.1 Ktedonobacteraceae bacterium
AAAACGAGCAGCCAGGATGCTGGCTGCTCGTTTTGTCGCCTCTCCCTGATTGAAAATGATCTATAGCAACTTCCACCCGGAGATAGCCAGTACTGTCGCCAGCATCGGGCGCATATAACGGTCAGGAATGTATTTGCTCAACTTGCTGCCAATAAACACGCCGGGCAACGAACCGATGAGGAGTAGCATAACAAGTGTCCAGTTGATGGTACCCGCATTGAGATAGGCGAGCGTTCCGGCAACGTGCAGTACTACCGCGTGACTGATATCAGCCCCCACCAGTTCTTTCGATGTCAGGCGAGGGAACAGAAATGCCAGTGCCACAATGATCAGCGTTCCACTACCGACAGAGGTAAGCCCGACCAGAAAACCAACAAAGGCTCCTACTAACACTGTAATCAGGGGACGGTAGCGTTTTTCCCATTTCGTCGTCCCCTCGGCAGGCATGGCCTCGTTATGCAGTGCCGCCTCTTTCTGACGTTCCAGATTTTTGCGTTCTACGAAGCGCATGATATAGGGTTTCGCGATAAGCAAAACCGCGACCAGAAGCAGGGTAACGCCGATGGCATGCAAGATAAAGCCATTGACAACATCACCGTAATGTTTGCGGATGTACTGTACAACACCAACACCCAGGACAGTCGCGGGAACACTGCCACAGGCCAGCCAGAAGGCTATTTTCAGATACTTCAGGCTAAATGTCTTCTGCTGGATATGGACAATTGCACCTACAGCCTTTGTCACTGCTGAATAGGCGTTGTCGGTTCCGACAGCCCAGATGGGTGGCACGCCCATGACGAGAATCAGGATCGGTGCCAGTAAAGCCCCTCCACCCATACCTGTCAAACCTACGAGAATGCCAATAAACATGCCGACGAGCGAAATACGGTAATCCATGAGGTTCCCCTTCCTCTGTTCTTGAGATGCTACATTGAAATATCTCTACCGTCACTGCTAACAATACCATAAGAAATTCATTCTTTCAAGTTATTTATGCTATTCTTTTTTATTATGTCTTACTGATATAAGTTGAAAGACATTCATAGCACAATCTTATTGATGATATTCTATTCTCTTATAAAACACATGATATACCGAAAGAGCCTATAAGGATGAATGTTTGGGAACAGGAGCAATGTGACATGCTAAATGAGCATAATAGGTACCATCTTGATCTCGCTCCGCTTGTACCGGAGGCCCAGGAGATTGCTCGTGCCGCAGCAACTGTCTACCTCCGGCATCTCGGTCAATGGTGTATTGGTGTGCTTATTCATGGTTCCGGGCTAAAAGGGGGCTACATTCCGGGTTGCAGTGATGTTGATTTTCAAGTCTATCTGGAGCCAGCAGCTTTTGACAGCAATTGAACATTATCCAGGCCAGTCTTACTTTTCTTCAATCTGTACAAACATGGTGGCGAGACATTAACCCTGACTAACCATATGCAAAGGCTTCTTCGCCATCGCGGCCCCGCTACGCGGATATTGCAAAGGGCATACTTTCCGTTGTTCCCAGACTAGCAGACTTCGCTCATCATTTAGACCGGGCAACGAGAGCATTTTCTCGGCCTTGAAAGCAGCGCCAACGAGTTTCGCAGCCAGTTTCCCCTGAGCCAGTTCTTCCGAAAGATCGCCTTTTTTGGGAAATATAATGAGACCGCCAACACGGCAATAAGGAGCAGAGTATTCCAGGAGCGTGGGTATGGCTGCGACGGCACGCGCTGTTACCACATCAAACTTCGCCCGATACTCTCGTTTATGGGCGAGTTCTTCGGCGCGTCCGTGAACGGCAATCGCATCTTTAAGATGCAGCGTCTCTATCACATGGTTCACAAACGTCACTTTTTTTCCGGTTGCTTCCAGCAATGTAATGGACCATTGTGGTCGCACAATTTTGAGCGGGAGACCTGGGAAACCTGCGCCCGTGCCGATATCGAGCAAACGCAAGCGAGGTCTGTCAATAAGAGGTAAGAGCGTTAACGAATCGAGGAAGTGTTTTACTAACACCTCCTCTGGATTCGTGATTGCGGTCAGATTCATGCGAGTGTTCCAATCGAGCAGTTCCGTGCGGTAGGCCAGGAACTGCTCAAGTTGAGCATCACTCAGGGCAAGGCCGAGTTGGCGCACCCCTTCAAGAAACATGGTTAGCGACGTAGTATTGTTATCGCTCATCACTATACATCCACATTACGAAACAATTTTCTTTTTGCTGTTGAGATAGTCAACGAGCAAGTATTCGCCGAGGTTGTTTTTATCGGCATAGAACGTGCGTCCGTGGTTGATCTCCGCCATCTGATTGACGAAGGCTACCATCCAGTGATCATCCTCCAACATGAAGGTGTTGATGGTGATGTTTTCGCGGGTGCAACGCTGTGCTTCCAACAGTGCCTGTTTCTCGGCCCAGGGATTGGGTGGATAATCGAACATCCAGCCGCCCTGACTCTCCTCATACCAGACGGTGGGGCCACCATCGGTAATCATGATGATTTGCTTATTGACGCCGCGATGACGTGCCAACAATTGACGCGAAAGCATCAGACCATGCGCCATGTTTGTACCGGTGCTATGATCGTAAGGTCCCATCTCCACCAGTTCATTGGGCTTGTACTCGCGGGCAATGAACGAGAAGCCGACGATGTAGAGATTGTCTCGCGGGAACTGCGAGCGAATCAGACTCTCCAACGCAACCGCGACCTTCTTCGCGGCTGGCTGGCAACCGTTATAGATCATGCTCTTGCTCATATCAATCATCAACACCGTTGATGATTGCGTGATAAACTCTGTGCGGTAGACCTCGAAGTCGTCCTTCTGCAATCGCACTGGTGTACCAGCCCCATTGCGGTGAATCGAATTCATCAGCGTCTTTTCGAGGTCAATCAGGAACGGATCACCGAATTGATAGAGTTTGCTCTCATCGGTACGTTCGCCCCCGATGCCACGGAATGGGCTGATATGGCGGCCAAAGCCATCACGCTTGAGCTTGTTGAAAATGTCTTGCAGGGCTTTTTGTCCAATTTTACGCATACCCCGTGCGGTCAATTCCCACTGGGTACCCTTTTTCTGGATATAGCCAGCCTCTTCCAGCATCTTCATCAAGGCTTTGAGTTCTTCGATTGACTGGTATTCTTCGTCGCCAAGCAGCGATTTGACCTTCTCGCTGTCAATTGCCTCAAGGTCGTCCAGGCGGCGTGCCTCTTGCAACTGATCTTCAAGACCCTCCATCTGCTGCAACTGACCCATCATACGCATGGCCTCGTTCATAGGCAGCGACTCGTCGCCACGAAATGGGAAGCGGGTACGCATCTGCTCCATTGGCGACAACGCCTCTAGATTTTGCGCCAGTTCCATCATATCCACGCGGATACGGTCGTCACCCAGGAGTTGCTCCATCAAGTCCTGCAACTCCTGGCGCTGCTCCGGTGAGAGGTTGTCCATGATGCCCTGCATGGCAGCCATTTGCATCTGCATCTGCTCGATAAGGTCGTCCAGCGAATTGACGCCGGGGAAGTACTCACCGTGCTTCTGCATAAACGAGTCAAAATCGGGTTCGCGTCCCTCCTGGCGCTCGCGCAACATTTTATTGAGGTCGCGCATCATTTCGCGCATTTTAGCGATGTCTTCGGGCGTCATATTCTGCAACGACTGCTGCATCCCCTGGAAGAATTGTTGCATCATCTGCTGTTGCAGACTCTCCACCAGTTCTTTGAACTTCTCACGTGCCTCATCATCCATGAAGTCGTACTCGGAGAGGCTCTTAATTTGACCGGGAATGTCTTCCGGCAATTTATCCAGGTAGTCTTGCTTACGTTTCGCAATCATCTCCAGCATTTTGCGCATCTGCTCAGGCGTCAAATCATCATTGCCACCCTCGCCTGATTGCCCTTGCTGCCCGCTTTGACTACCCGATTGTTGTTGGCCTCGTTGCCCCTGTTGTCCATCCTGGGATTGTTGCCCCGATGGTTGGTCGCCAGGTTGCTGTTGACCGTATTGATCGGGCTTACCAGATGGTGATTGTTGCTGGTTGTCTTGCCCGGTATCATCCAGGCGACGCTGGATGCCATCACGCTCCATTTGCTTGATTTCTTCAAGCTTTTCGCGCAGGTCGTCCATTACGCCGGAGGCCATGTTGTAGCGATTGAGTTGCTGGTTACGCTGGCTACGCAGACGTTCCATCAACTCGCGCAGACCCATTGCGCGTTGCCCATCTTCATTGCGAATACCGTCCTGCATCAGGCGTTTAAGTGCCTGTTGCAGGTTGCCATTCTCCATGTAATCGTCTGAGAGCGCCTTGAGAATATCGTCGGCATCCAGACCTTCGATATGCTGCGTGCCGTCCCAACGCGAGTATCCATAGCGATTCTTATGAAAGCGTTCAAACATGGAAAGAATCCTTTCCTTTAACGCCGATAGCGTATCTTCCCGCTGACTTCATCCTTATTGAGACGACGGTTCAGGTGCAGACCTTCGAGAATAAACTCGACGGAGGAGGCGATGCTGGCCGGACTGCCACGCCCATTCAGTTTATCAATGGCTTTGCTGAGACCGCCCACTTTTGAAAGCTGGTTGACATACTCCATTGAAGGTAGATCATCACCAACATGGACACTAAGTCCGCGCTCGAAACCCGCCACCAGTTGTTCAAATTCACGAGCTTCAAAGTAGTCGCCAAAGACACTCAGTATGGAGGCATTGATGAGCTTCTGAATAACACGCTCTTCTTTCACATCTCCAACAGTGTCTAGCTCAATCTTCCCGGCGGTTGAAGCGATGATTGACGGCAAATCGCTCACCCGCGGGGCGATAGAGCGTTCTTTCAGGCGAAGCGCACGACGGCTGGCGCTACTTAATACATTTTCAAAGTTGGCAACGGAAACGCGCACGCTTACACCTGAACGCTGGCTAATATCGTTGCTACGGCGAGCCAGCTGCGTAATTTCCGCGATGACTTCCTTCATAAACTGCGGGAAGATAATCTCCATGCCCTCAGTGATGAAGTGGTTGCTTTCAGACTCCATGATCTGAATTTCGTGTTCTATCGTGCGAGGATAGTGGGTGCGAATTTCAGAGCCGACGCGGTCTTTGAGCGGCGTAATAATGCGTCCGCGGTTGGTATAATCTTCGGGATTCGCGCTGGCGACCACATAGACATCAAGGGGCAAGCGAATTTTGTAGCCACGAATCTGCACATCACGTTCTTCCATGATGTTCAGCAAACCGACCTGAATACGTTCGGCGAGATCGGGAAGTTCGTTGATACAGAAAATGCCCCTGTTTGTGCGCGGTATCATACCATAGTGAATCGTCATTTCGTCGGAGAGATAGCGGCCCTCTGCTACGCGCACAGGGTCAACTTCGCCCACGAGGTCAGAGATGGTGATATCAGGAGTTGCCAGTTTCTCACCATAGCGCCTGTCACGTGGTAGCCACGCAATTTCTACCAGGTCTCCGTGGTCTTCTACTTTATCCCGACAAGCCTTACAGACAGGCTCATAGGGATTATCATTGATCTCGCATCCAGCAATTACTGGCACAACATCATCCAGTAGATTGACGAGGCTACGGGCCATGCGGGTTTTCGCCTGACCGCGTTCGCCAAGAAAGATGATGTCTTGACCAGAGAGAATGGCATTTTCGATTTGAGGAATAACCGTATCTTCATACCCGATAATCCCTGGGAACAACTCTTCGCCTCTACGAATCTTCTGAATGAGATTTTTCCGCATTTCTTCCTTAATTGGAAGCAACCTATATCCACTTTCACGCAGTTCGCCAATAGTGCGTGGCCGAGTAGTAATGGTCATTCGGTTTTATGCTACCTTTCTTAGGGGCTGGTTTTGTGTGATGCATGTCTGGGATAGGGGACAGTAACCGATCCTGCATGATCCCCACTGTACCAATAACAGGTGGAACCTCTTTGATTCTACAGCTTCACGTTAGAAAACGCAAGGGTCAAACATAGTCTATAGCTATCAACGGCACCAATCGCAAAGCAATGTACCACTATTGTACAACATTACAAGTCAGAAATCACAACGGGAACATCAGTGTCGGCCCAGATAGCGGATTCTGCATAGTGATGAGCATGCGTGCCACCGGTTAAACGTTGTCGGGCCGCGTCTGTTAATGTTGCTCGACGTTCAGCCAGCGATATCTCCGGCATTGATTTAATAGGGTCATCCATTATCCACGGAGACAGAGCAAGTATCTCACCTGTCATCGTCTTTCCCGTCACGGTATGTACAAAGCCATTATTGCCCACAAAATTGCAATACGGGTCGGGGTACCGGTCACTTTTTTTCGTGATGGAAGATTGCCCATCAAACGTCACATCAAAGAAATTGCCCACCTGCATCGCGCATATATTATAGAGCAGATGGGGATAATCATCCTGGACGCTTCCAAGCACTGAATTTAACCATTCTTGCGGCTGCCACTCACAGGTTTTGGATGGAGCAGCCCATAGCTGGTCATTGGCATCATTTTGTATGACGATTTGTGTTCCTGATGTATCCAATTTCTGGAGATATTCCGGCATAAACGCATCCAGGCTGATGGCAATGCCAACGTTGCCAAACTCCGTCGCAAACGTTTGTACATGCTCCAGATCGCCTGGTACGAGGTCAAGAACCGTTTTCTCGCTCTCGGTGATAAACACTTTATCGGTTGTGCCAATCAGTTGACCATCCGGCCCCCACAGCATGCCGGTATTATAAACTTCCGGGCCATCAGGCAGATAAACCTGACCTCCCATCCGCTGCCCGAAGCGCCCGATATCTGCCGGTGAGGTAGAACAGTGGACATGTGGAATAATAGTACTGGCGGAGAGATAGATGTTATGTACAGCCGCTAACCGGCTCAAGGTAGT
>DATGJV010000858.1:0-2929 GCA_035295005.1 Ktedonobacteraceae bacterium
CGCTGATCTTTCAAGTTCTCTACTGGTATTGTCAAATCGTACCCTTTAATGGCGATCCACTGGCTCAGGTAATCAAACGGGCCAAAGTGCGCCGAGAAAAGGATGACGCCTTTTCCCTGTGCCAGCGCCTCTTTCAGGTGGTTCTCCCCTTCTACCTGCATCGTGTCCACTATCGTCTTTGCCGCTGTTGCGGGTAACGCGAAGGCTTGCAGATAGTTGCGTACACTGTTCTGAAACATTCCCTGCACTGTTCGCCGTAGTCGCCACCGTCCTTGCCGGGTTTGTCTAATCTCCTCACCTAGCACGTGAACCATATTCTCTGTCGCCTGTCTCCTGGCACCTTTAGCGACAAGCCAGAACAGTATGCCGCCAAGACTACCAGTTGGCCCAATCGCCCACCGTGGTAGTCGTCTGCTAACTATTACAACAATGCGAAACAGCCTATACATTCCTACAGTCCACTATAAACTTCTTTTCACTTCAATACTACCAGAGACATGTTAAGAACAACACTTAACTGTTTGTAAAAATTTGGTAATTTCTTATGCATCTATACCCTCCGTCGGCCAGAACTGGCGAAACATGTACCACTGGGTGGGCCATGCGCGTACCATTTCCTCCAGCGAATCATAGATGCGTTGCGTGACGGTGGCGATATCACTGTCACGGTCTCCACTGGATTGCGGGAAAATAGGCGGGAAGGCGCGTAACAGCATCTGGTTGCGCGGGCCGTACCAGACATAGCCGGGCAAGATGGCCGCACCGCTTTTCAGAGCCAGCGCGGCGGTGCCACCCGGTACATACGTTGTGCGCCCGAAGAACCGAATCGGCGTTCCCTGCTGCTGTGTGACCGGACGGTCCACCAGCAACCCCACCACTTGATTTTGTTGCAACGTTCGCAAGATGCGGCGCGGCGACCCTTCCAACGGGATAATGGCAATGCCCTTCTCTTTGCGCTGGTTCTGCAAGAGTGTATTCAGTCGCCCATCTGTAAATGTCTCGGCGATGGCGGAAAACGTGATATAGCGAGCCAGGATTGCCCCTGCCATATCCCAGTTGCCAAAATGGGCTGAGACGAAAATGATGCCACGACCCGCTTGCTTCGCTTGCTCCAGATATGTTTGCCAGCAAGAGGCACCTTCGGTCACATCCAACACACTGCTCTCAATATCTTCGGCAGCCATATTGGCAAAATTCATAAAATCTGCGGCATAGCGGCCATAATTGCGCCAGGAGGCATAAGCCAGATACTGAACACGTGGGTCGTTCACCGGTTTTCCCGCCACCTGCGCCATATTCAACAGCGTCACCTGACGTTTTGAGCGCCATGCCAGGTAGCTGCTCGTGCCAATCGCGTAACCTAGCCGTTCTCGTAAAGGCCGGGGCGTCCATTTAGCAAGGTTGCTGCCCCCACGGGCGAACCAGTAAACTGCTGACACTCAATCCTCCCCCATCGCTTCCGCGGCAAGTGCTTCACCGGCGGGTAATTCTTCCAACTGGATAGCTGGATCAATCAAGTATGCCAGGGATTGCAAGCACTGTTGATAGCGGGGAATATCCAGCGAGCAATAGACCTGGCGACCCATACGCCGTGTGCGTATCAGCCCGGCGCGGCGTAATTTGCGCAGGTGCCACGAGACCAGTGGCTGGCTCAGTCCCAGCATCGCGGTCAAAGCCGTGACGGTAATCTCCGTCTCACGTGCCAGATGATAGACGATAGCGAGCCGGGCGATATCTCCCAGCGCCTTTGTCATCAACTTGAGTTCGCGCCAGTCATTCATGTCATAGTGCTCGTTCGTACTACTTTCAGAGGCCAGACACGTTGTCATATAAACGTTTGTTTCATAAACCTTTATTTATATAATAGTCTGCAAGAGGCAAAAAGTCAAGGTTGGTAGGAAAGAATGTATGGTGCCAGTGATACCTTTGCCATGTGCCGCATGGCAAAGGTATCACTGGCACCATACATTCTTTTTTCTCACAGGTATTGCAAGACCGGGTGGTCTATGCTATAATCACCCTTGTCAACAAGCCCGCGTAGCTCAACTGGCAGAGCAGCCGCCTCTTAAGTGGTTGGTTGAGGGTTCGAGTCCCTCCGAGGGCATTTTTCATAGCTCGTAGTCTCTGGCCCACCGCACGTGTTTCTCCTGTCCGTTCTTAGTTGGTGTAAGTCTAAGTTGAGCTTGCGTTACGCCGACATCATCAACAGGAACAAAGTACACCTTATTCAATTCCTCGCAATAAACCGCAAAATAGTCGCACTGCCCCCTGTAATGCCGCCATCCTTTTTGTTTTGCCGTGTGGTTATAGCTGCTTGCAGTGGCAAATTTAATCATAGTTTGTTCATCATCCATCCATCCTGTTTTGCACTGGATACGCCACAATTTTTCATCAGCGTCCTCAACAATCAAGTCATAGCGATGATTTTTCCCATAAGGTGTGAGTACACCATAACCAATCTGCAAAAGACGAACAACAATAGCTGCCTCGCTGATATCCCCTGTCTTATCGGTGTGCCGTTTTGGAGCCAGTATTCCCATACATATACACATCCCTTTCCTAATAGTAGGATGTAAGAATAGCGCATAGATGAGGTTCCGTCAATGGATTGTAAGCGTTGATGTACTATTGTGCTTGTTCGCTCATCTGCTCACTGTAGAACTCCACCACGCTTTTCGCCAGCGCAATCACCTTCTCGCGCAACTCTGGTGGTTCGATAATCTCTACTTGCGGTCCGAAACTGAGAAGGTAGCCACAGGCGGATTCTTCCATCTCGAATTGCAGACGGAGACAGAGCCAGCCACTGGCGTCGGGTGGGTCTGCCGATTCGATTTTTGCATACCTGCCAGCATGATAGATGTGTTCAAGTAGTTCTGGCGCGATGCGGACAGTTACAGGATAGCGGGGGAGATTGGCGACGAAGCGCGTG
>DATGJV010000859.1:0-5284 GCA_035295005.1 Ktedonobacteraceae bacterium
CTTGAACTCGACGACCTGCGTATTGAAACGCACCTCCATATCAGGAGATTCCTGCGCCTTATCAGCAGCGATTTTATTGGCGGTCAGTTCAGAGCCACGAACGAGAATCGTTACCTTCGGGCTGAAGCGTGTCAGGAACGCGGCCTCTTCCACAGCACTATTGCCGCCACCAATCACCGCCACCTCGCGCCCCTTGTAAAAGGGGCCATCGCACGTCGCGCAAAAATGGACGCCTGCACCGATGAAATCTTCTTCGCCCGGCACACCCAGCCGCTTGTACGTCGAACCTGTGGCGATCAACACGGCATGGCTACGATAGATATGTCCGGCGTCCGTTTTAACGAAGTGATCATCCATATCGTTGCCGACGCTGACTACATTCTGCGCCGACAGCAGTTCTACGCCGTAGCGTTTCGCCTGTGCGATAATCCGCTCAGCGAATTCAGCGCCAGTCACACCCTCTGGGAAGCCGGGATAGTTATCGAGACGCTCGGTGATACCCGCCTGTCCACCCAGACCGCTGCGCTCAATCACGAGGACATCATAGCCGTCGCGGGCCGCGTAAATCGCTGTCGTCAGAGCGGTCGGGCCGCCGCCAACGATAATCAGATCATAAAACTCGCATTTGGCCTTTGTCTCCAGCCCCAGTTTCGTCGCCAGTTCCGCGTTCGACGGCTCAATCAACACCGAGCCATCCTCAAATACAATCGTGGGAATGGTCATGCCGCCGTTCTGTAGTTTCTGTACAAACGCCTGACCGTCAGTATCTTCTTCAATATTGATGTAATCATAACGAACACGCTGCTCACCTAAAAATTTCTTGCTGCGCTTGCAATCGCTGCACCAGTTGGTACCATAGAGGGTGATATTCGTAAGAGACATGGTATAGCTTCCTTTCAGACCAAAATACTATTGCCGTTCTATATGTATGGTAACACAACAGTATAGCTGATTTATTCTTCACAAAATGAGCCATGTGTTGTGTATGGTAGATGTGCTATAATCTCTGCGAAAACCTTAGAAAAATGGACAGCCTGGAGACCAATTATGACCGCAAAGGGTTCAACAGCCTATCAGGGAACATATTTCGCTATTCGCCTGGACGAACACGGCAACGAATTTGTTGAGGCACGCGAAAACGAAGTGCTGATCGTCCCGCTCACAGAAGAGGGCGAAGTCATTTTGACTATTGAACCATCTTTGGCCTTTGATGAACCGGCGCTAATTCTGCCCGGCGGCTCAATTGAGGCAGATGAAGCGATGGAGGCCACGGCAGCACGCGAATTGCAAGAGGAGATTGGTTATGCCCCCGGTCGGCTCACCTACCTGGGCGAAGTGCGCCCATCCACGAAATATTTCACAACACGCAGTTTTATTTACCTGGGACGCGACCTCACGCCCAGTACTTTACAAGGCGATGAGGATTACGAGATTCTGCAAGAACGCATTCCCTTCGCAACATTCGAGCAACTGATCGCCTCCAGTCGCCTCACAGATGCGCGTGTCATCGCCGCCCTCTACATGGCACGAGGCTTCCTGCAATCTGAGCAATGACCCGGTACCTTATCTGACATTCGCTGCCGCTTTGATCATCTTCACGATATCGTCCAGCCCAGGCATCGGCTGCGGGGCTTTTTGCAAGAGATTCAGGTTGTCCAGCACGCTTTCAAATTGCACTTTGCCCGGCGTCTCTTTAATAGCTGTCGCATAATTTTTTCGTGCCTCCACGTCCTTGCCAAGAGCCAGTTGCGCCAGGGCAAGATCGTAGTAGTCCCAGTATATTTCTCCCTGTCCCTTCTTGATGTGGTCGGCGGCCTCCATTTCGGCGATACCGAAATACATGCGTGCCTCGTCCTTCTTTCCCTCGTACCAGGCCAGACTGGCAACATTACCAAGTGCATAGGAAGACGCAGGATTCACGATCCATGCCCGCTTATAGCTATCATATGCCTGGGCATATTCACCTTTACGCCGGTACAATCCACCGAGAATTGCTAAAGCATCACTATCTGCAGGATTTAAGGCTGTTGCCTTCTTCAGATGCTGAATCGCCGTATCATAATCAGCCTCCTGCTTATTCGCCATACCACGACGGCGATAGGCCAACCCAAGCTCTTTTTCCACATTCCCCAGATTCACAGTATCCACCGGGTGAACAGCCTCCAGCAATTTGGCCGTTGTATCAAGCGTACTGATGGCAGTTTCATAGTCACCCGCACCGCTGTAAACACGCCCTAGCATTGACTGCACCTGAATATCACGCGGCAACAATCTCCCTGCTTCTTTATAATTTTTAAGAGCTTCCTGTGTATCCTTCTGATTCAACAGACGATCACCCAGACTCAAGTAAACAAGGGCGGAACGGGTATTATCCGCTTCTGATCGAATCCCTGCCATACTGGTACGCAACTCACTTGCAAGTGAGAGAACCTCGCGATAGCTCCTGATGCCCAGGAACGCCAGTACAGCAGCGAACAGGCTAAGGAGGGCCAGCACCACCCCTAAAATCGTCGCGAATACGCTCATCACAGTAAGCAGGTTTTGAGCTTGAGAAACTGCATTGTTCGCCGCGTTCACTGCCGCCGTTGTATCGGGAGTCGGCGTATCAATAGGAATTGCGGAAACTGAGGATACAACACCACTATTCGCGGCTAATACATGAGAACCGGGGAAGACGAAAAACAGGGTTACCACTACCAGCAACGATGCGATACCACCTGCACATAGTTTACTTCGCATATTTCGCTCCATGCATGTGTATTGTAATCAACAAACGGGAGGATGTGTATGAGTTTATCTATCATAGCACAACATGGATAGGTTCGCCATTTTCTTGGACCCCGCAATAATCGCACTTCCATCCTGTATTTACAGACGTTTAACATCGCTATGCTATGCTATACTATGAAACAACAGGACATGGAGGATGCATATGGCTCAAGTCTACGTACCAGACAACCCACGCGAACGCGAACAACTGCAAGGTACCACCGGCACACGCAACATTCAAGAGGAAAGGTTCCCTTCGCGTCGTCGCGCACATACACCACGCCGTTTCGGATTTATTGATCTGCTCGTGTTGCTCGCACTGCTGGCAGCTACTGCTTTTCTGGTAACAGCAGCCACTCGTTGGGCCGCGCCACTCACACCCGCTGTTACTATTGATCTTTCGCCGACGGTGCTACCACTGTACGCGGGCTATTCATTGCTGCGCATGATCCTGGGCTACCTGCTTGCTTTGATTTTTACACTTGTATACGGACAAATCGCAGCCACAAATCGCCGGGCTGAGACAGTTATGGTGCCAGTACTGGATATCCTGCAAAGTATTCCCATTCTCTCGTTTTTGCCCGTGGTCATTCTTGCACTGGTCGCGGCGTTTCCACACTCGAATGTCGGGCTTGAACTTGCCAGCGTCATTTTTATTTTCACCAGTCAAGCCTGGAATATGACCTTCAGCTTTTATCATTCGGTACGCACATTACCTGCCGATTTACGCGAGGTTGCCATTGTCACGCGCCTACGTCCCTGGCGACGTTTTATGACCCTGGAAGTGCCATCTTCGATGATTGGTCTCATCTGGAATAGCATGATGAGTTGGGCTGGCGGCTGGTTCTTCCTTATGGCCTCCGAGCAGTTCACGCTGGGTAAACAGTCTTTCCAATTGCCAGGGCTTGGTTCCTATTTGCAGGCTGCCGCCAACGCAGGTAACACTGGGGCCATTCTACTCGGCCTGCTGACGCTTATTGTGCTGATTATTCTGCTCGATCTGCTCTTCTGGCGTCCTCTCGTTGCATGGGCCGACAAATTCAAAGTCGAGATGAGTAGTGGGGCCGATACGCCACATTCGCCGGTACTGGATGCACTACGGCGTTCCGCGCTGCTGGCTACTCTCTCTCGTCGTATTTTTGCCCCTGTCGGCAGATGGTTAGCTGCACTGCTGGATCGTCTCCAGCCGTTGCCCGGTGCTTCAAACGTGCTACTTGCGGAAGAGCAATCACAGCCATCGGCACCATTTTCGGTGCGTCGCGTTGTGAACTGGGCAATTACTATAGTGCTTGCCATAATTGGACTGATTGGTCTCTGGTTCATGTTGCGTCTGCTTATTCAAGTATCTCTCGCAACATGGGGAACGCTGATTGTAGCAACGTTGCTCACATGGCTACGGACGCTGGTAGCCCTTGCCGTTGGCGTTGCCTGGACGGTGCCGCTTGGTGTGGCAATTGGCCTCTCGCCGCGCTGGTCACGCCGTTTACAGCCCGTTGTACAGGTGGTAGCGTCAATTCCCGCGACGGCAGTATTTCCTATCCTCTTGCTGGCACTGGTCGGACTGCCGGGCGGCCTATCCTTCGCGGCGATTTTGCTCATGCTGTTAGGCACGCAATGGTATATTCTTTTTAATGTCATTGCCGGAGCGATGGCTATTCCTTCTGACCTACGCGAAGCAACCTCCGTCTACCATGTTTCTGGTTGGCGGCGCTGGCGCACGCTCATCCTGCCCGCCATCTTTCCTTATCTCGTCACTGGCATGCTAACCGCGAGCGGAGGGGCCTGGAACGCCAGTATCGTTTCAGAATATGTCCAGTTTCACAGTCAAACGTTCAGCACCCCAGGGCTTGGAGCCAGTATAGCTGCTGCTGCTGCCGCCGCAAATTATCCAGTGCTGACAGCAGGCACACTCCTGATGGCTATTGTTGTCGTCTTCATTAATCGGATGCTCTGGAAACGCTTGTACGCCCTGGCAGAACGTCGCTATACACTTGGATAAAAAGGAGATACGTTGGTATATGGCTCAATCTAATCAAAATATTCTGGCACAGGGTGACGCACCAGCTCCAGAGGAAGCCCTTCTGGAGGCGAGGATGTGTAGTAAAACGTATGCGGTAGAAGGAAAGCACGCGCAGGCAACAAAAGCGCCATTAGTACTGGACTGTGTGCAGGTACAGATTCATGCCGGTGAATTTGTGGCACTGCTGGGGCCTTCGGGTTCGGGCAAATCTACGCTCTTACGTATTCTGGCAGGATTGATACCGCCTTCATCGGGACAGGTATTTTTTAAAGGGCAACCGCAACAGGGGCCGAATCCGCATATCGCCATCGTCTTTCAATCGTTTGCGCTGTTTCCCTGGTTAACTGTCCTGCAAAACGTGGAACTGGGACTTGAGGCGCAACCAATGACACCGACACAGCGTCTCAAACGGGCGCTGGCAGCCATTGATGTGATAGGATTGGATGGCTTTGAAGATGCCTACCCCAAAGAGCTTTCCGGCGGCATGCGCCAGCG
>DATGJV010000860.1:0-4041 GCA_035295005.1 Ktedonobacteraceae bacterium
ACGATCTCCGGCAACCCCGCCAAACAGCAGAAACAGCAGGAAGGGAAGTGTGGAGCAAATCAGCACAATACCCATCGCCGTCGCCGAGCCAGTTTTCTGTAGCACCCACCACGCCAGCGCAATTGTATACAGGCTGTCGCCCAGGCGCGAGATGACTTGCCCACTCCACAGCAAGGTAAAAGAACGGTTAGAAAACGCACGAAATACCATCATTAGTGATGTATTTTCCTTTCACAATACAGGTGAGGGAGCGTACAGACGAGCCAGAACAGCAGAAAACCGTGGGCAGTCGGCACATACTCGCCTCACGGTTTCTTCACAGGGCCAGAACAAGCACAAGGCCGTGGGCGATGTTTTCAAATTACCCACGGCCTTGTTTTTCAGAAGTCTTTGTTTAAAGGTTAGTTACGGTTTGAGCATCCTTGAACCTGAAAAAGGGCATAGCACGGCCGTGGGCCAGTACCAACTGAGTATAGTACCCACTGCAATGCGTGCAGAAACTATATTTCCGCATCAATCTTACGCCATTAGCCCCCCGGACTATTCTGACCATACTATGCATCTACAATCCTTCGAACAATAAAAAAGTGACGGGTGTGCTTCTACTAGCTCTGGCTGAATATTACCTGAGTTCTTGTGAGAAGTCAAGAAACCGTATTCAGTCAAACGGCATGCAACCGGTACAACATGGTTCAAAGAGCCATGTTGTACCGGTTGCATGCCGTTTGACTGAATACTATCCCCCCAACTCAGCACGCCGCGCCAGCAGTTTACCGATGCGCTCTTCCGCGGCTGAGAGTCGTTCGCGCTCTTTCTCGACGACTTCCGATTTGGCTCTGGTGACAAACGCTTCGTTGCCCAATTTGCCCTGGATACGGGCGATATCTTGCCGTGCCAGCACGATATCCTTGTCGAGACGTTCAAGCTCCCTACCGATATCGAGCATACCAGCAAGCGGCAGGTAGATTTCTACCGGGCCGGCCAGCAAACTCATCGCTTGCTCTGGCTTCTGGTCAAGTTGCACGAAAAGTTGCGGCTTCTCCGTGCGAGCAAGGAACTCTATGAGCGATGCTTGCGCCTCAAACATTGGTACTTCAGCACCCACCGCCAGAATGGCGGGAATATGCCGGGCCGGTTCCACGCTCATCTGGTTGCGGGCATCACGGATGCGCGTAATCACCTCTTGCACGAGACCAAACTGCTGCTCCGCATCGTCGTCCAGTGCCGCTGCGTTGGTTCTGGGCCACGGCGCGATAATCAGAGCCTGGGCAGGCCACTGGTTCTCATTCGACTCGCTGGTGCGATAGAGATGATGCCAGACCTCTTCAGTCACAAATGGCATGAAGGGGTGCAACAAACGCATACTCTGGTCAAGCACGGAACGCAGTATACCAGCTGTCGTCTGCCGCGCCTCCTCGTTACCTTGCATCTGCACCTTCGCGATTTCGAGATACCAGTCGCAATAATCCGACCAGAAGAAATCGTTAATCTGGCGTCCCGCCTCGCCCAGTTGGAATTCTTCGATTAAGCGCGTGACTTCACGTGTTAATTTCGCGAAACGGCTCAGTATCCAGCGGTCGGCAAGCGTGCGCGGCTGCAATTCTCCGATGGTGGGAATACCGCCGCCGATGTCAGATGTCGCCATCATCACGAAGCGCGAGGCGTTCCATATCTTGTTGGCGAAGTTGCGGTTGCCGATGATGCGCTCCGGCACCAGTTTCATGTCGTTGCCGGGTGAACTGCTCGTTGCCAGGGTGAAGCGCAGCGCGTCGGTGCCGTATTGATCCATCACTTCGAGCGGGTCAATTACGTTGTTTTTCGACTTGCTCATCTTCTCGCCCTTCGCGTCACGCACCAGCCCATGCAGGTAAATGGTGGAGAACGGTGCGTTACCCATGAAGTGGATACCCGACATAACCATACGCGCCACCCAGAAGAAGATGATGTCGTAGCCAGTCTCCATCACCGAGGTAGGATAGTAACGCAACAGGTCAGGCGTCACCTCCGGCCAGCCCAGCGTACTGAACGGCCAGAGCCATGAACTGAACCATGTATCCAGGACATCTTCGTCCTGGTGAATATCGCTGCTGCCGCAATGCGCACACGCCGTCACATCCTCGCGGCTCACCGTCATCAGCCCGCAATTGTCGCAATACCAGACGGGAATGCGGTGTCCCCACCAGAGTTGTCGTGAGATACACCAGTCATGAATGTTCTCCAGCCAGTCCATGTACGTCTTATTGAAGCGTTCCGGCACAATCTGGATTTGACCATACTTGACAGCACCAATGGCGGGTGTGGCAAGCGGCGTCATCTTCACAAACCACTGTTTTGAAATGAGTGGCTCTATCACGGTATCACAACGCTGGCAATGACCAAGCGGCACCATGTAATCCTCAATTTTAACAATGAGGCCCAGTTGCTCAAGCTCTTCCACGATATTTTTGCGTGCCTCGTAGCGATCCTGTCCCGCATACTTGCCAGCTTCGGGTGTCATCCGCGCATCGAAGTCAATCACCTGCACTCGCGGGAGATTGTGGCGTATGCCAATTTCAAAGTCGGTCGGGTCGTGCGCTGGCGTCACCTTCACCGCTCCTGTGCCAAACGAGGCATCCACAGCCTCATCTGCCACGATGGGAATTTCGCGTCCGATGATCGGCAAAATCGCCAGTCGTCCCACCAGCGCAGCATAGCGCGGGTCATTGGGATTAACCGCCACAGCAGTATCACCCAGGATGGTCTCAGGTCTCGTCGTGGCAACGCTGATATATTCGGTCAGTACAGTCTGGGGGACTGCTGGTTTATTCGCGTCACCTGGCTCCGGTTTAAGCGGATAGCGCACGTAAGTCAATTTTCCCGGCGTCTCAACGTGGTTGACCTCCAGGTCTGAAAGCGCACTCATGCAGCGTGGACACCAGTTGATGATGCGTTCGCCGCGATACACCAGTCCTTCGTCATACAGACGCACAAAGACTTCGCGCACCGCTTTTGACAGACCCTCGTCCAGCGTAAAGCGTTCGCGTGACCAGTCGCACGAGGCCCCCAGGCGGCGGTGCTGGTCCTGAATACGGCTCTTATATTTGCCCACCCAGTCCCAGACACGCGCAATAAACGCCTCGCGCCCAAGCTCGTGACGGTCAGTTCCTTCGCTCATCAGCAACCGCTCAACCACCGTCTGTGTGGCGATACCGGCATGGTCTTCTCCCGGCACCCACAGGGCATCATCGCCTTTCATACGATGATAGCGAATAAGGATATCCTCAACAGTCGCGGTAATCGCATGGCCGAGGTGCAATGCCCCCGTTACATTGGGCGGCGGCATGCTAATCACAAACGTCGGCCCGGTCGCGTTGGGATTGGGCTTAAAGTACCCGCCCTCTTCCCAGAAGCGGTACCATTTTTGCTCTACTGCTTGAGGCTCATATGTTTTCGGCAAAGATGCCGGGCTGGCCGTGCCGGATTGCATACCAGCGTCCGTGTTGTTTTGTTCGATCATGATTCCTCCAATGAGGGCGCGATAAATCGGGCCCCTACATGTCCATATAAAAAACCCTTTGCTCGTCTGCAAGGACGAGAAAGGGTTTGCGCTCGTGGTACCACCTTGTTTCGATCAACCCAACTGACTGGCACATTGCTTCGCTCGTGCCAGGCGGGCGCGATAAATCGGGCCCCTACAGGTTCGCGCTAAAGCGGATACGTACAGGTTGATCCTCAATGTGCGCGTTAACGGGCGCTCCCGTAGGATATAACAATAGTGTATTCCCAGACTCCCAGGTAACCTTCAGCGCTTTCTCTCCGGGGAAGACTCGCAGCCCGAATGGTCTTCCCTCTCTTGTGGCGTCCGCGCCTACTCCTCCTGCTCACAGCCATATATGTGATTTTCTGTTGGGTACAGTCTAAACGGTATGAGGGGGAATGTCAAGAGCAATGGCTCCTTTTTTTGCTCGTGGTGCCTGTTTTTTAACATAGTAATTTATCGGGCGATATAATCTGTAAGCTTACAGATTATATCGCCCGATAAATTACTATGTTAAAAAACAG
>DATGJV010000861.1:0-4748 GCA_035295005.1 Ktedonobacteraceae bacterium
TGTAGGTGCCGATTTATCGCGCACACCGCCGATTTATCGGCCTATGTTCATTTTGCCGATAAATCGGCGGTGTGCGCGATAAATCGGCACCTACGGGTTTAATTATGTTCGGATTGCCAGGTAAAATTTTATCATTGTACATGTTACATTTTGGGTAGATCAAGCATCAGGACTTCGAGCGCGGCGCGTGGATTGACGTTCTGGTCGAGCGCCTCCATTGTGCCGAGTATAGCTCGCACCATACGCTCAGCTTCAGATGTGCCGACCTTTGCCGCCTGTTGCTTCAACATGTCGCGCATATCTACGTTGACGGTCAAATCAAGGCAGGTGTTTGCTGCTAATACCATATCACGCCACCACAGCAACCACAACTCCAGCATCGCCCGCGCCTTCTCGGTGTCGGCACTGAGCCGTTGAGCAATATCGAACCGTTGCACTTTGCTTGTGGTTGGCAATTTGCTCAATGTCTCAAGTTGCGCCTTGCGCTCGGTGAGCATATCCTCATTCTCCGCGGCCTGTATGGCCCAGCCCATGCGTCCGGCGGCAAGCGCGGCAATCAACGCGGCTTCTTTCGGTTCAACCTCCCACTGTTGTTCCAGCGCTGTCTTAATCTGCGATGTCATGAGCAGATGCATCGTTACTTGCTGCACACGCGACTGAATGGTGGGCAATAACAGGCCGAGATCAGGTACGGTAAGCAATAGGACGACATCAGGTTCTGGTTCCTCCAGCGTTTTCAAGAGACAGTTTGCTGCTGCTGGATTCATTTCGTGCGCGTCCTCAAGAATAAAAATATTGCGCCTCCCCTCCAACGTCCTACGCGCAGAATCGCTTTGCAATGCCCGTATCTGTTCTATCAGAATAAATTGCTTGTCAGAAGCCTTGCGAATCACATGCATATCAGGATGGTTGCCGTGCATCACCTTGCGGCACGAGAGACAAACATTGCATGGATTCTGGGGCGCAACACGAGGATCTGGCCCTCCAGTGCAGAGCAATGTTTGCGCGAAACGATGGGCCAGCAGCGATTTGCCAATATGTTCCGGCCCGCTAAAAACATAGGCATGTCGCACCTGCTCCGCCGCCAACGTCCGCTTCAGCCGGTCAATAGCATGTTCATGACCGATAATATTCCAGCCCGAATTGTTCTGTTGAGTTTCCATAGAGACATGGTATCAGAAATGGTGGAGAGTGGCAAGCTCCTCACCCATCCCGGACAAAATTTTCACATTCGTGCGTTTTTCAGACACAATCTGGAAATTGCAGCATTTAGCACTTCCATTGCATCAATATCTATAGTATAATTGTTGCATTATTATATTTTCATATGAGAGAGACATTAAAATGCGAAATAAAACTTTGAAACAAATGTACTCAGAAATACTGGTAAAATTTCTCGTAACTGTGATTTTAGTACTCTCCTTGATTAGTTGTAATACCGCGGGACAGACCATTATTGTTAGCTACACAACCCCTTTTGTACCTGTAACATTTTCCATTGATTCTAATGGCAATATTTCTGTTAATGCTACTGCCAATTTTGCCACAGAGATTGGAGATTTCGCCGTGACTGTGGTTTCATCGGTGGCAACCGTTCCTGCGCCAGCTAACTCTATCGCACTCACCATCAGACATAAACAAAATGGTCAATTATTTGACGCAGTTTATCAACTGAATACAGGAAAAGCAGGAAGTGCAGTTGTTCAAGGCAATAATATCAGTGAGGTAAAGGTTGCCTGGAATGGAGATAGCAACAGCATCTTCATTGACGCATCTAATGGTGACATTACCAGCATAGAAATTCAGGGTACCGCATCAGGTTCTACCCCAATTGCTTCTACACCGATCATTTCTACGAACACCCCTGCGGTTCCTATACCTACGCCTGCACCTTTGCCTACTTCTAAGCCAGCACCGACATGCCCAGGTGTTGCTCAAGTTTCAGAATGGATGGGTATTAGTGTATCCCAGGTACCATTTGATGATCTCTGTGCTTTTTATGCTATCAATCATGGTCACCCATTAAAAGGGGTCAATTGCACAAATTTGGCTGGCGGAACAACGATTGAGTATAATACTGTTGATGCGCCGACAACATTGATCATCAAAAGTTGTGACGGGAAGCCGTTACCAGATATGTATCAATTTACTATCAGGTTTGTAAAAGCCTATCCCGCAGGAGAAGCTAGCGTATGCAGCGTTGCTGCTCAAGCGCCAGCTCATTTCCCTTCTAATTGGACGATGCAGGCAGAGGCCCATTGTTAAATACTTGCAAATGGTATCTCTCGAAAGAACCGTCGGCGATAATACTAGAAAGACAGGCGAGGTTTTTCAGCATGTTCCCCTATCTCTCACAAAATATACAACACGAACTTGCGCAACTATCACAGATGTATAATCGGCCACTGGTACGCACCGTCAATCTGGGTCAAACCAGCCAGTTTGACCCGTTGAACAAAACGGACCGTTATGGCGAAGTCTGCATGGTTGTGCGTCGTCCCAGTGGCTTGCTGCTGACAATGCTCAAGACGTTTTATCCACGAGAAGCGTATAGATTGCCCACCGGGGGCATCAACCACGGCGAACCCATCGCCGATGCGCTGATGCGCGAAACACTGGAAGAAACGGGCCTGGATGTCGAAGTGCAGCAATTTCTGGCGGCTATTGCGTACACGACGGCAACAACTGGCGAGCGGCCCATCTTCTATACCTTTGCCTTCTTACTTGATGAAATCGGCGGCAAACTTGGCCCACTGGATTTGAGCGAGCGCGTTGAGAGTTACCGTTTCATTCAACCAGACGAGCTTCCTGTGTTCGTAGAGCGATTGAGCCATTTAGAACAGCGATATGACCCGCAAGTTGCCGGTAACTGGCATGATTGGGGGCAATTTCGCGCCGTCATTCATCAGGCCGTGTGGGAAGCGTTACAGGCGTCTATGTGATATACTATCCCTATGGAAGCTCGTTACAGCTATCTTAGCCACCTGGAATGCAGTGTGTGCCACCGGCCTTTTGATGCCGACCAGCTTCAGACAATCAGTCCGTGTTGCGCTCGACCGTTGCTCGCCCAGTATAATTTGACAGAGATTGCACGTCATATTACACGAGATGATATTGCGAGGCGTGAGGCAACAATGTGGCGCTATCATGAGTTGCTACCGGTACGGGATGTACAGCATGTGGTAACGCTGGGCGAGGGCATGACACCATTGCTGGCTGCGCCGCGATTGGCACCAGATGGAATGGAACGTGAAGCACGGCTGCTTATTAAGGATGAGGGGCAAAACCCGACGGGAAGTTTTAAGGCACGTGGAATGGCGGCGGCAGTCTCACGGGCGGTTGAACTTGGTGTCAGCGGACTGGCAACACCAACTGCCGGTAATGCCGGTGCGGCAATGGCCGCCTACGCTGCACGCGCAGGTAAACCTGCCTACGTCGTGGCACCAGATGACGCCCCTGAAGCGTGTATAGAGCAGGCGCGTCTTTATGGGGCCGAGGTCGAGTTGATTGCCGGATTGATAAGTGATGCCGGGCGCGTCGCCAGCAATGTGGCGCAGCAACGCGGCTGGTTCAACGTGGCAACGCTGCGCGAGCCATACCGGGCCGAAGGCAAGAAGACAATGGGAATGGAACTGGCGGAACAACTTGGCTGGCGGCTCCCTGACGCCATTATCTATCCGGCGGGGGGCGGAACTGGCATTGTGGGCATGTGGAAAGCTTTTGCCGAATTGCGCCAACTGCGCTGGATAGCCAATAATGAGCGATTGCCGAAAATGATTATTGTACAGGCGCAAGGATGCGCTCCACTGGTACAAGCTTTTCAAACAGGGAAAGATGAGGCCGAGCCGTGGCCCGGCAATGCTGCTCATACGTCAGCGGCTGGACTGCGCGTTCCTTCCGCGATTGGCGACATACTTATTTTGCGGGCCGTTCGCGAAAGCGGCGGCACCGCCCTCAGCGTCAGCGACGACGCGATGATGCGTATGCAATATTACGCGGCCCAACGAGCGGGCATGTTGATAGCGATTGAAGCGGCAGCAACGCTTGCCGCTTATGCTGAATTACTGGCAACACATTTCTTAACGCCAGCAGATGAAACTGTGCTGTTTTTTACCGGCAGCGGCTTACCTGAAGTAGGAGTATTGGCGAAAAACGCTGGCTGAATGTCTCATAGCTCACAGCGTTTTCCGGCAAAATGTGTTATGCTACAAGTAAGCAATCAGGAAAGTATTATGTATTATGAGTTAATCACTGAAAGAGTATAAGGCTGATGTAACCAATGGACACCTCTATCCGTCTCTACACTACGAATAGCAATTTACGCCCGGCCATAGAGACCGAGCGTAAAGGCAGTCCCACCGCCCCATTGACAGTGGATGAGGATAATACTGCGAAACCAGCCAACGTGCAGAGCAACATGGTTGATTCGCCCCCTCATAATGCTGAACTCGCTGTCCATGAACAGGTACAGCGAGTGGATGTGGCGGATTTTGAGGCGATTTTTCTACGCTTCCAGGGACCTATTACAAATTTCATCTATCGTCTCATAGGCAACCGTGAACAGGCATATGATCTGACACAGGACGTTTTTGTCAAGGCATATAAGGCGTTGCTTAACGGTACGGTGGTACAACCAGGCGCGTTATCCGCGTGGCTCTATCGCATTGCCGCCAATACAACGACCGATTCATTGCGCAGAAGACGTCTCATCTCATGGCTCCCGCTCTCGCTGTTTAACGATGACCGTG
>DATGJV010000862.1:0-2962 GCA_035295005.1 Ktedonobacteraceae bacterium
GCATAACACTTGCACGCAATCCAGATGCGCTTTCGCAGTGGTACGGAGAACACCTCACCGAGTATTTCAACTTGTATCATTTCCCCTTAAACGCTGGTGGAACGCACCTGGATTATCACGCTGAACTACCTGTATACCTTGCTGGCTCAGGTTTTGTTAATGTGCAGATCCTTCAAAATCAGACAACTGTTGTCTATAGCGATGCACAGCAATGGTGGGACGCCAGATGGACACATGGTACTCGTTACTCGCTGGAACACATGTCACCGGAAGTTCTGGAGCAGTTCAAAACCGAAGTCTTTGCCAGGCTGGCAGAGGCTCAGAAGGCGGATGGCATACCGGAGGAGTGGGACTTCCAGTATATATTTGGCACCAAACCTGCAGGTAATAGTAAAGCCACATAGAGTTTAGCACAAAAACAAACAGATGTTACGCTCACGCAACATCTGTTTGTTTTTGTGCTAAACTCTATGTGGCTTTACTATTACCTGCAGGTTTGGTGCCAAATATATACTGGAAGTTCCACGCCTCCGGTATGCCATCCGTCTGCTGAGCCTCTGCCAGCCTGGCGAAGACTTCGGTTTTGAACTGCGCCAGAACTTCTGGTGACATGTGTTCCAGCGAATAACGAGTGCCATGCGTCCATCTGGCATCCCACCATTGCTGTGCATCGCTATAGGCAACAGTTGTCTGATTTTGAAGAATCTGCACGTTAACAAAACCTGAGCGAGCGAGGTATACAGGTAGTTCAGCATGATAATCCAGGTATGTTCCACCAGCGTTTAAGGGGAAATGATACAGGTTGAAATACTCGGTGAGGTGTTCTCCGTACCACTGCGAAAGCGCATCTGGATTGCGTGCAAGTGTTATGCCAAGCTTACCCCCAGTACGTAGCACGCGGAAAAACTCGGACAGCGCCTGCTCCAGATGGGGAAAGAGGAAGATTGCGATTCCACACAGCACAGTATCGAAGGAAGACATGGGAAACGATAACTGTTCCGCGTCCATCAGGAGAAGAGTTGCATTGGAAATATGGAGGCGATCAATCTCGACCTTCGTTTCCTGGAGCATCTTTTCAGCCAGGTCAATACCAATCACCTGACCACGAAGGCCAACTTTTTCTGACGCTGGAAAGAGATTTGCGCCTCGGCCAACGCCAACATCAAGTACCTGAGCACCGTCGGCTAGAGCTATGTATTCGACCAGTTGCCGTCCGGCATAGGAAAAGGCATCAGGCCCGACCTGCCCATACAATGGGGCAACACGGTTGTATAGATTGGTTATATTTGCCTTTGGCCCATCTCTACCGTCTGTTTCATTTATTGCATCCATGACGCGATACCTCCATCTCTATATCATAGAGCAAACATGAGGCATCCCAGATTTCACGCAAAATCTGGGATGCCTCATGTTTTTTCATAGTAATGCAGCAAGGGCCAGATAAGTATCTGACCCTTGTGTGTTTCTTTCTGCACAACTCCCGTGTCACGTCAACCGAGTTATATTGCACATTCATTGGGCAAAGATAGTGAAAATGCCCTTGCAACCCCTCTGCTTACCCCTGCCAACCTGTGACGTAAGTCGTCATAAAAGACTTTGCAGTATCCTTATTCACTGGATTGCAGTATTGTCTAAACCAGGTAGTGGTCAGGCGCTCAGAGGCCCGGTATGCCCGCCTTCACGGGCGCTCCTAGTCAATCTGAAATACCATCCCTAAAAGGCGTACTGGTTTCTTCATTGGTTTCATAAGATCTCCTTTCGGAATATACCAATGCAAGACTCATTAGCCTTGTGCCCAGGTCTTCTACTTCCTGGGTCGTTCCTCTCGGAACACTTCTTAGTATAGCATACTGTATCATAAAAGTCAATGTTGATGGCACTTCAATAAGGATAGTACGCAGATTCTCAGCTTCTTTTAAGCTTTCTAATGCTATGTAAAATACCCCTCTCAGTCGAACAAGACATCCTGTCAACTGAAGAGGGGTATGGCTTTTGTCAAAGCCATCCTATACGTTTGTTGTCTTTTCTGCGGGCGGCATCACCGGATTTATTGGCTTATCTGCGGGTTCGGGTGTCATGACAGGATTCAACGGTCTGTTTGCACCTTCCGGGGGCATCACCGGGTTCAGCAGTTTATCGGCTGCTTCAGATGGCATGACGGGATTCAATGATTTATTTGCACTTTCGAATGGCATCACAGGATTCAGGGGCTTGTTTGCTGCTTCGGGCGGCATAACAGAATCAACAATCCGGGTTGTTTTCTGCTCCTCTTCTAACATTGTTTTCCTTCCTTTCGGAATAATTCTGGCCCACTTCCCACAGGTGATTGCGGGAGAGCAATTCATACCGTTACTCTAAATCACCCGAAGGATTCAGGCCCATACATTTGTATGTATGCATATCGTATAACGTCATTGTTATACGAATTACTTATATCGTATCACGACATAAAGAGAAAGTCAACTACTTTCCAACAAAGGGAATATCCAGCTTGTTTCCCAGGCGGACACGACAGGGAAACAAAATCCACGTTTCTCTCGTAGATCGGTTTGTGCTTACAGGTAGCCTGATTAGTTTCTGTTGCGATCAGGCGGCATTACTGGATTCGTTGTGCCGGTCTCAGGGGGTACTACCGGGTTTCTCATACCACTGGTTCCTGGCATTACTCCCTGTTCAGTCGTATTATATGGTGGGGCAGTGCTTACACTGGTATCGCCAGCGATGATATCGCTATCTAATGTTGGGCGATACGTAGAAGCAGTATCGCTTGTCGCATAGTTGTTATCTGCACCAGTATTCGCGCTGGTATCACCCATAGTTGAGTTCTGACGATCGGTAGTAGAACCCTTTGCAGCAGCACTCCCGCTATGGAAAAGGTAATTCGAGGACTCTGGATCGAGCGCACCGGGAGGAGCTTGGTCTACCATTTGAGCGAAATTGTCTAGATCATGCTGCAACTTCG
>DATGJV010000863.1:0-4300 GCA_035295005.1 Ktedonobacteraceae bacterium
CGTTACCTGTTTGACGGAACGTTTCACGAATCAGGTCAACGATAGCGTAAGAGAAGGTGCCAGTGCCACAGGCAGGGTCGAGGATGAGGACACGTGGTGATTGTTCGCTCTGCGTCTTGCCATGTTCGTCAGTCGTGGTGCGCGTGATGGTCGCGGTATCGGCGAGACCATCGGGCAGAGCGAATTGCTCGCGCAAGAGGTAATCTACGGAGCGCACGATGTAGGAGACGACGGGTTCGGGCGTGTAGTAGACACCGCGCAGTTCGCGCAGTTTGGGATCGTATTGTGCCAGGAAGGTTTCGTAGAAATGCACAATGGGGTCTTCTTGCCGCGTGCGCTTGCCAAAATCTGTCAGCACCGCCTCCATATCGGTGACACCCAGCACCTGCGCCAGTTCGTTGACGAAGCCGATGAAAGGTTCATCATCGAAATCGGCTCCGGCGATGGTGGTGAAGAGTTTGCGCAAGAAAGGATTAGTGCGCGGTATCTCTCTGGCGGCGTCGCGGCGGTTGAATAATGTGCTGCCGGTGTGGTTGTAACGGGCGGCAAAGAGACCATAAGCGAGCGTTTGCGCGAACATGTCGGCGAATTGTGCCGGGGGTAGGTCAGGCAAGAGAACTACTTTGAAGGCTTCGTAGAGGCCGGTTAGCGTGTCGGAGGCTTCCCGCTGCTCGAAGGCAGTAACGGTAATATCGCGAATCATGTGCGCCAGTCGTGCCATGCGCCGGGCCAGGTCGGCTGGTTTGCGAATGGGTTCGGGACTGTGGTTGAGAAAGCTATCCAACAAATCAGCAGTTTGTTGTGCGCCTGTTTTATCCAGCACGAGCGATTTTCCACTATGAGATGTTGCCAGCCGGGCTGTCATCTGCTTTTCGCCTTTGACATACCAGCGAAACTCCAGGTAATCGGTCAAGATGAGATTGTCGAGCGCCCGCAGGTAGCGCCCCATCTGTTCGCCATGCTCTATCTTATCGAGTGAGACGCCTACATCTTTGGCTTCGACATAGCCGATGGTGAGCGCGTTACTCCCTATGAGACGCGAAATGACATAATCCGGTGCGCCGCACTTGATGCGTTTGGGTTCATTGGTCACGGTAATGCCACTGATGCATGCCGTTAACAGTTGCTGTAGCGCCGGGCGGTAGGTATGTTCGGTGGCGATACCGGCCTTGAAATAGGTCTCAACCTGTTTGAGGTAGTCGCGTAAGAGTGCGGTATGTGCATCGCTCATCTCGTCTGCGTCCCTTCCATTTTTCTGGATATTTGGTCTCATCAGTGTAACGGATGGCGGGGTTTATTGCAAGTTGGATGGGAGAGAAATCAGTGCTGTTGCAAGGTTGGGCGTCCGTCCGTCTGCATTTTATTTCAAGACTCAAAGCTGTTTCGTCTTTTGGAGCTGGAGAGCTGTTTTTGCAGATAGGCCAGTTTCTCCGGGTTCAGCAGCGCATAGATCTCCTGAATGCCCGCGGCGCTCAGGGTCAGGCTCATGACTCCAACCAGGCTGCCCTCTTCCCAGACCAGGAGGGCCGGGTTGCCATTGATCTCGGCCAGGGTTTCGGTCAGAGGCCGCTGATTTTTGCGCATTACGCTCAGCCAGAAACGCGCCACGGCTTGCTGACCGTAGAGCGGATTGAGATTCGCCTGCACTTTGCCGCCACTATCCGACCAGGAGACGGCATCCTGAGCCAGAATGCCAGTCAGAGCCGCCATGTCCCCGGCCTGACTGGCGGAAAGAAAACTGAGCAGAAGCTGACGCTGGCGCTGCGGATCCGGCTCGAAACGTGCGTGCTGGTCCTGCAAAGCCTGCCTGGCCCGATGAAATATCTGGCGGCAATTGGCCGGGCTTTTCGAAAGCATGCTGCCGATTTCGCTAAACGGGTAATCAAACACTTCATGCAGGAGAAAAACGGCACGCTCCGGCGGGCTGAGAGTCTCGAGCAGGCGTAAAAAAGCCAGTGAAAGCGATTCTTGTTGCTCAATGGCTGCCAGAGGAAACCTGCCATCCTCCGAAGTGAGGATCGGTTCGGGCAACCAGGTTCCCATATACTCTTCGCGGGTGACACGGGCCGATTTCAGATAATCCAGCGCCAGACGGGTAATAATTGTGGTCAGATATGCCTTCAAGGAACCTATCTCCTGGCTGGCGTTTGCCTGATAACGCAGATAAGTCTCCTGCACCAGATCCTCCGCGTCACTGGCGCTGCCAGTCATCCGATAGGCAATGGAAAAGAGCAGCACGCGATAGTGTTCAAACGCTTCTGCCTGGTCTTTCTTTTGCATGGCCTTGTCCATCGCTTGTCTTTCTCCTTCTTCCTTATTATAAGTCCAAAGCAAGACAGAGAACAACCAGAGAGGTGTCACATTTGCCTGTACTCTCTCGTCTCCTGTATGAGCCTCTGAGAGAGAGGCATGCAAAGTAAAGAGAAACAAGTTGGACATTTTGAAATGAAACAGGTGCTTCTTTTCAGTAAAGGCACCTGAAGGAGAACAATAATGCAACAACGAATGAGCAACCCGGCAACGATCTTTCCCGAAGCTACCACTGGTATACAAACCATACTCAAGGCCACAAGACAGGGCGGCGTGCCGCAGTCTGTACTTGAGCTTGTCCATTTGCGTGCGAGTCAGATCAATGGCTGTAGCTTCTGCGTGGACTATGGCGCTCGCAGCGCCAGGAAGGCAGGTGAAACAGAAGAGCGCCTCTTCGCCGTAGCGGCCTGGCGGGAGGCCCCATACTTTAGCGACGCGGAACGTGCCGCTCTCGCACTCACTGAGGCCGTCACCCGACTTGCCGACCGGTCCGATCCGGTCCCAGACGCGATCTGGGACGAGGCCGCCCGGCACTACGACGAGCGGGGACTCGCGGCTTTGATCCTCATGATCGCCACGACCAACCTCTTCAACCGTGTCAATGCTACCATCAGGCAGGCGGCAGGCGGCCAGAGCTGGTAGAGGGCCTCTAGAATAGGATGGCCGAGCCGCCCATCTCCGAACATATGACGGTGATCGGGTCGGAACGGTTCTTCTCAAGACGCACAGGATGGGGTGACTGTAACAAGCCACCCCATCCTGTTCCACTGTGAAAAAAAATTCACACGAAGCGGATAAATTTTTCCTTAATTTCGCCAACATCCCTATTTTTTACTGGCAGTTCGGCATTGCCATGTGGTATGTTATAAGCAAGTATTGAGTTTCCACTTTGGAGGGCTGGCAACGGAATAGTTCTGTGAAAGGTTTTTCATCTGTAGGAAAACAAGCGGAGTTGTCATAGTAGAGAAAGGGACGGTTTACTGCCGTGAAAAAAGCCGAAAAGAAACGGGCATCGTTAGTGGCTAATCTGGGCGATCTCAACCGACCTTTGCGTGTTCGACCTGTACGTGTGATGGGACGAGAGTGGTGGGCAGTAGATGCCGAAGATACCTGGCCGGGTATGGTCATGGACCTACGTCGCCTGGGCTTCGAGTCAATGGCATGGGAAGACGAAGTGCTGGTGCGTGAAGGCGCACCCGCCTACGAACCGCAGATGGAAGGCCCCGCTGCGCCACAGGGGCTGAAGCCTTTTCCACTTATCCATCCAACCATCCAGATTCGCAAGGAATCATACTCAACCAGTTTTGCTGATTTCAGCTATTTGGATACTGATGATGACGAGGATATGGAGGACGAAGACGAGTTTGAGCCGGAGGACCTGTACAACGGCGAATAATTCGCCCCGGTTTTCCTGATGCGTATAAATATGCCCAATGGTGCCTCACGAGGTTTATGCTTCGTGAGGCATTTGTTTTCTTGTTTTAATGAGGATTGGCCCCATTTTAACGCTTAACGATACCGGGCAATGCCACTTTCAAATGATTCTGGATCATTATCCTCCAGACCAAAGAGTGCTTCCTGCAAGGCAAATGTACCGGCGTAGAAACGCGATCGTGAGAGTACCGCGTCAATGCCTGAATAAACAGTCGCAAATCGTTGCAGAAATTCTTCGCCGTAAGAGACTGAACAGATAATGGCGGCAAAATCCAGGGCAGGATCACCCCATCCCGTCGAGCTAAAATCTATGATGCCGCTGATGCTCTTTGTCCGGGCATTATAGAGAATATTGCCTGGTCCAAAGTCGCCATGTATCAGTGCAGGCGTATAGCTGCAATTTCGCTCATCACTCAGAAAACTTTCAAAGTGCTGTACCACCCACTCGCGGGCATCGGGCCGCATAAAAGGGAACAGTTTGTTACGAAACCGGTTGTACAAATCTATCCATTCCTCGCATCCCTGGAAGTCCGGTAGTTTCACTGCCAGTTGCTCA
>DATGJV010000864.1:0-5601 GCA_035295005.1 Ktedonobacteraceae bacterium
TGAACCACTCGATCATTTCGCGGATCAGGTCGCGTGCCGGGAGTTCTTGCTGCTTGCCGAAGTCAATCAGCTTCCCATCCAGGCCATAGCGCACGGCTCGCCACTTGTTCTCCTGAATCAATTCCGCCGGGTAGACGCGGAACGACAGGTTATCACGGCGCAGTTTCCAGAGCTTGGCGATGATGGCCTGAAAGATGGCCGCGATACAAACTGCTTCATCAACACGAGTGCAGACATCGCAGATGCGGAATTCCAACGTGGGGTACGAATGGTTAGGCCGCACGTCCCACCAGATTTTGGAGCCATCGGGAATGGTATTCGTGCGCACCAGTGTCTCAATCATTGACGAATATTCATCCCATGAATCGTATGTTCTGGGGATACCACTGCGCGGGAAGTTGCTGAAGATAATACTGCGATACGACTTTAAGCCTGTTGTGCGGCCCATCCAGTAAGGCGAACTGGTGGAGAGACAGAGAACGTGTGGCAGCAGGTAGCGTACAACGTTCATAGCATCAATCAGGAACTGGCGGTCTTCAATCGCGACATGCACATGCGTGCCAAAGATCAAGAGGCGTTGCGCAAGCTCCTGCATATCTTCTTTCACGCCATGATACCGCTCCTGCGGCGTGATTTCCTGTGTCATCCACGAGGAAAAAGGATGAGTGCCGGCTGCGACAATTTTCAAGCCATTTTTCCCCGCCAGTTCGATGATCGTGCGTCGCAAACGGATCAATTCAGTTTTCAACTCGGCGGGTGTGTGACAAACTTCTGAGCCAATCTCAACCATCGCCTGGTGCAGTTCGGGCTTGACCTGCTCACGTAAGATGAGGCGACCTTCCTCTAAAATCTCGCTGATGTAGGAGCGCAATTCTCGCGTTTGCGGGTCAATAATCTGGTATTCTTCCTCGATGCCGATGGTGAGCGATGGGGGTTTCATGATATACCTCCTCCTGTCCCTAACGCTTATCCACAATAAATGTTGCTACAACTGAACCGGTGCCTGCTGTGACGTTCAGCAACGCCTCGGCAGAGAGACGCGATAGGCAGCCATCTACATAATTGCCGTAAAAGACCAGCGGGTTAGTATCCAACATGCGCTCGGATTGCTCGACGTGACCATTGACAAAACTGGGATAGGGTTCGCTGGGAATAGTCACGCGCTCCTGCACGATATATGGCTCGGTCAGAGCGATTTGAACCGCCTGCGCCCAACTTGGGGCATCGGTCTCCCAACCCAGCACGATACCTTTGCCGCCATACTCGTCGTTGGGTTTGAGGACAAGGCGCTCGCGTTGCTCAAGGATAAATGGTATCAGGTCTATTTTTGCATCGTGATAGGTGGTGTAACGTTCTTCAACGCGGCACGTCCACGGAATATGTGCGTTGATGGCCTCCAATTCGTTGAGCGAGAAGATGCCAGCGTTACGCTCGTCGCATAGCACGGCCAGACTGGCTTTTTTGTGCAAGATTTTACAGCGAAACGGGTTGACCATACAAACATTACCGTCAAGCACTGCCTTCACCACCGGATGATCTAGCCCGCCGCGCTCAATCAGTTCGCTTGCCAGCACCCGCTTGTAAATCAGGGTGATATGGTAGTCGCCAGCCATCAAGCGACCATCGCGATATTCCACCTCGCGTGGATCGGTGATGATGCATTGCAATCCCTGTGAGTGGAAATATTCTTCAAATAAAACGAACTCGCTGTAGCTGGCTACCTCGCGCCAATCGAGAATGGCGATGCGCGGAGGCTCACTGCTCCCGCCCCATTGCAGAAAGGCATCAATCAGGGCGTGCATGACACTATACCGCGCCGGTAATGAGCGCACCTCGTATTGCCGCATGAATTCGCGCATCACAGGCAAGCCATAAGTGATGTCGGTGAGGGCATCGTTATACGCCGGACTGGCCGGTGTCTCAGCGTTATACTCTGTCAGGCGCAAGCCCCCGCGCTCCGGCACAAAAAACGTGTCCACACGGGATGTAGGGCTGGCATCGCGAAAGCCCGGCTCATGCTGTATCAGCGCCTCTTCCCAATCAAGCAACCCGAACTGCTTGCGGAAATCCGCGTCCACCATCGCAACCTGTTGAGCTTTCTGGAAAGCATGCAGCAGCACACGCAGTCGCGATTGGAGAAAACGGTACTGCTCCGGCGTCAAGAAGCGTGGTCGCAACACGGTACAGAGCGGGCGCGTCCCCCATAATAGTCCGCGTCTGCGCTGCTGATCCTCAAGTTGCGCCTGCGAGGCACTTGCCAGATCATCCGTCAGCAAATCGTGGTAGCTCTCGATGGCTTCACGCAAAGACATAGTACACACCTCACTTTTCTCTATAATCGTAATATGGTGTCAATTTTCATGTGATTGGCATACAATGGCTCTCAGAGCCATTGTATGCCAATCACATGAAAATTGACACCATATTACTGACCTTCTCCTTGCACGCGGCTATCCGTCAGGAACGCATCCCAGCGCAGATTGTGGCTCTGGGGGCGCGGATTTTTTGCCAGTCGGATTGCCAGATCGGCCATATGCTTGACCACCCATTCAAAATAAAACGGCGTCAGCGAATAGATATCCATATCGGGCGCGGGATTCATGAAATCAATGGCATATGGCACGCCGTCGCGGATTGCCCATTCGAGAGAGTCCATGTCATAGCCCAGCGCACGCACCAGTTTCAGGGTATCTCCCACGACTCTTTGTCCAAGTTCGGGACTGAGATGCTCGTGTTCCACGTGATATTTGCGCTCACGAGGATCATACTTGATAGGCATCACTTCTTCCTGGCCGAGGGCAATGCAGCGTACAAATTGATCCCACTCGATGAATTCCTGCAGGATAGGAGTAAGCAAACCAAATTGATCATAGTGATGGAGCAGTTCTTCCATGGAGCGACAAACATAGACATTCTTCCAGCCGCCACCCAGGGCATCCTTCAAAACGCATGGGAAGCCCACATAGTCAATAATCCCCTGCCAGTCAATTGGATAGACGAGGTTACGCAAACTCTCATCGTGGACGATACCTGGGACATACTCTTTGTTGGGTAGTGCTACCGTCTTCGGGCTGGCAACGCCCAGCTTCGTCGCCAGGGCCGCCTCAAAAAGCTTATCATCTGATGTCCACATGAAAGGATTGTTAATGACAGTCACGCCTTGCAGCACAGCGTACTTGAGATAAATCCGATAGTAGGGTATCTCGTGCGAAATGCGGTCAATAATGACGGAATAGGGGATGGGCTCGTCCATGCGCGTCCCACCCAGCTTGACGAACTCGGCGACAACACCCTCGTCGCGGCGGTTGACTTCATCAATGAACTCAGGCGGAAATGACCACTCCCGCCCAACAAGCAGACCAACCTTTAACGTCATGGTTCTTGCTCCTTTCTCAATCGTGACCACCGATGTACAAACGAATCATCTGCCTCCACCACGGCCAATCGTGCGCCCAGCCATCCCAGAGACGTAGCGCATTGCCAATGTTCTTTTCCCAGAGGATGCTGGAGAAAGCTTCATTGTCGGCACACGAAGAATCATCCTTCCCAATAGCGAGGATAATATCTACACGTTGCAACGCTCCCAACCGTTCCGGGTCATGTTCGTTCTGAATAAAATCACGAGGATTATTGAAATAGACGTTCTCGTCAGAATAGCCTTCGGTGAAACGCTTGATGTCGTAGAGGCCGCTCAATCCAATGGTTCTGCCAACTAATTGAGGATAGCGGAGAGCAAAATTCACAGCGTGATACGCGCCGAAACTTGTGCCAGTCGTAATTAAGAAAGGATCAGTATTATGATGTCTGGTGAACGGCAGAACTTCGTCCAGGATATAGTGGTCATACTGGATGTGCCGTATAGCTCGTTCCGCCGGATGTTTCCATCTGGCGTACCAGCTTTCGGCATCCGCGCTATCTACACAAAATAATTGCAGCCATCCCTTTTCCAGGTGTTCGCTCAGTTCGGCAACCATTCCTCTATCTTCCCACTCGAAGAAACGCCCCTGCGATGTAGGGAAAATCACAACCCTGGCCCCGGCGTGGCCGAAGACCAGCAACTCCATGTCTCGTCCCAGGGAAGTACTATACCAACGATGATACTCTCGATTCATTACACTAACACTCAACTTCTGGCGGGCTGATAGAAATCCAGGGTGGATAGCATAAGCCGGGTGCCGCATGCTACCCAGATCACGCACCTATGGGTGATCGGGGATGATGATCAGAAAAATAGGACACAGTGCTGACTTAATGACGTAACACACGGTGTCAAGCCGAATCTTATCACGCGGACTGGAGGAATGTCAAAGAATTTGTGCTAGCTGCCTCCATACTTGCGGGTGAAACCGATTGGGTACCAGTAGGGAAGGGACAGATTCAGCACCTGTGGCTATATTCTCGTGAGTATGGTACACTTAGTTCAGGAAAGGAGTGAACACATGGCTCTACAAGGAATACGAAAAATCTCCGCTGGAATTGTACAGGATCCGACTATCAACAGTGGCCGTCCGATCATCGAGGGGACGCGAATCTTTGTTGATCGCATTATCGGACATCTTGAGAACGGCATGACAATTGCAGAGATATGCCATGAGTATGATTTGACTCCAGAACAAGTGATGATGGTCAAACGACTGAGCCGAGAGCAGGTTCAGTATATAAAGGGTTACGCCGACGCACTGGAAAATGTGGTGTTGAGGTGAGAGCAGAATGATAGCTCGTTCACGAACATTTCTGTTGGACGAGATATACCGCGCAGGGTACTCACTTCCTTGCGGAGAGAGGGCTTCAACGCCACTCGAGTATATGATGCCGGTTTGCGTTCTCAGCCTGACACAGCTATCTTTGCCTACGCTCGTACACATCATATGACAATTATCACCTTCGATACCGACTACTTGAATCGGGCATCTTTTCCTCCGCCACATGCGGGTATCCTTGTTCTACGTTCCTTTCCAAGAGATATCTCAATTAATGAAATTGCTTCTGCTGTACTAAAGGCAGTAGCTCAATTACATCACCTCGATATCTCCAATCACGTCTATAGGCTTGCTCCGTATGGACTGGAAGAAGATTTATAACAGGAGCATATCACAGAAGAGGCGATATTGCAAAAACATATAGTGCCCTTTATGGCTCAACAATAGAGGTATTCTGATACACCTCAGCAACGGAAAAATTTACGTCGAGGTGATGTAATTGTACAGTATCATCGCGTCCGAGAGTGGAGAGCAGCCAGAAACCATTTTTCTCGCGCCGAAATACTTCAATCAGACAGGTATCAGCACTGACGAGCAGGTACTCCTGGATGGTGGGGCAAGCACGATACTGCAACGATTTCTTTCCCCGGTCGCGTGCTTCTGTTGAAGGGGAGAGGACTTCTACAATAAAGGAAGGATAGCGAACGGCGTCCTGTGAGCCTCTATCGCGTGGATCACAACTAACGGTTGCGTCAGGGCAGACACGATAGTTTTCCGCTAATTCGACGTACAGGTCTGAGTTATAGACAATGCAACGACGCCCTCGCAATAGATTGCCGAGGATACTTATGACATTGCTACCCATGATAGAATGGTCAGGACTACCACCTGTCATCATGTA
>DATGJV010000865.1:0-3521 GCA_035295005.1 Ktedonobacteraceae bacterium
ATTTTCGTTTTCCCCTGCCAACAACATGAACTCCCAGCGACGACGTTGCCGGGGAGCGAGGATGGTCATCGCGGGTCGTTGGGGATCGCAGAAAAATGTGGCGACGGGAGCGGTCTGTTGATCATCAATAGAGTCAAGCACCAGCCACGGTTGCGCGAAAGTCATGCCACGCATGGGAATATTGAGAGCATGACGAATGGTGCTTTTGCCGCCGTCACAGGCCAGCAGGTAATCACACGTGATCTCCTGTCGTGTGCCGTCGGATGTAAGTACTTTAAGAACGACCTGTTCACTGGACTGCTGGCATGCTTCGACGGTATGCGCAAAACGCACTTGCACACAGGAGAAACGCCGTAAGCCATGCAACAATATCTCCTCGAACTCCGGTTGATAAAACGTCGAGGTGAAAGGGTAACCATTGCGTCTGTGGGTAGGCGCGACCCTGGCAAGAAAGCGACCACCAGAGCGATAGTGGACTTCCAGATTGAGCAACGCATGGGCCAGTATTTCCTCGCCCAATCCCAGTGATTGGCAGATGCGCAGACCTTCATCATCCAGCGCAATTGCTTTGGGGAAGGTGCTGAGGCCGGGGTTGCGTTCGAGTACCAGTGTGTCTATACCGGCCTGACCAAGCAGGTTGGCCGCCGCCAGCCCCGTTGGGCCAGCGCCAACAATCACGACAGCTGCGTTCATAGCTTACGTACCGCCAGGGCGACATTAGCACCACCGAGCCCTCGCCCGCCAATAATTACGGTTGAGCCAACCATCGGCTGTGCCTCGTCACTTACAAACTGCAAGTCGTAGCATGGGTCAAGTTCCTCGCAATTGATGGTGGGTGGAATAATCCCCTGTTGCAGCGCCATCAGACCGGTAATCGTATCGAGTACCCCTGCCGCGGCGTAGCTATGCCCCAGCATCGTGCGGGGAACGCTGACGGGAAGCGTCGCGGCGGAGGAACCCAGGGCCATATGCAGAGCTTCCGCTTCAGCCTGATCGGCCGCTGGCAGTGCGCGACCATCCAGGCTAATGTAGCCAATATCGTCCGGTTGGATATCACCTTCCTGCATAGCAAGCGACATGGCGCGTGCATACTGTTTGCCGTTCGCGGTTGGCATATGCCAGCCGTGGGCATCGTTGGTCTGTCCATAACCAACAATCTCTCCATAGATGGACGCCCCTCGTTGCCGGGCGTGTTCGTACTCTTCGAGAATGCAGATACCCGCGCCTTCCGCAAGCACCAGACCTTTTGCTCTGCGGTCAAATGGACGATATGCCTGTGGATCATTGCCTGTCGCACAGTGGTTGCCATGAGCAAATACAAGCAATACCCATGGTTGCAACAGCGCCTCGCAGCCTCCGGTAATCAGCACATCCGCCGCTCCGCGTTGGATGGCAGTATAGGCCATGCCTAACGCATTCAGGCCGCCAACAGTATCGTTAACGGGTGTTTTACAGTAGCCTTGAATACCATAGCGCACAGATATTTGTCCGACATTGGCAACATGCAGCCACGCGATAGCCGTATACGCGCTCATCGCACGCGGCCCGCGCATGTGCAATGCATGTATCTGCTCCAGCACATACTCGACCCCGCCAACAGTATTGGCAATGACTGCTCCCACGCGGTGTGGATTCTCATCCGCCAGGTTCAAATGGGCGTCTTGCAATGCCTCGTGTACGGCGGCAAATACAAAATGTGTCATACGGTCGGTGCGATGTACCAGCTTGCGCTCAACATGGTCTTCCGGGGCGAAATGATGGACCTCACCAGCCACCTGAATCGGCAAATCCTCCGCGTCAAAACGCTTAATTGGCCGGATACCGGACATGCCCTTGCTGGTCGCATACCAGAACGCTTCTTTCCCGATACCATTGGGCGCGACGACGCCAAGTCCGGTGATGACGACACGTCGTTGGAGAGAATGTGCCATGCTCTTTTTGCCTTTACAATTGCCTGTCAAACCAGCCAGGATGGGCGAGAACGAGTACGCTATTGACCCCGCCAAAGCCGCTCGAATGGGTCAAGGCGATATCGAATGTTGTATTACGAGGGACGTTTGGCACATAATCCAGGTCACAGCGCGGGTCAGCAAGCTCTTGATTGATCGTTGGCGGCAACACCTGTTGCTCCAATGCCAGCGCAGTGACGATGGTTTCGATGGCGCTGGCCGCTCCCTGGCTATGCCCGATCATAGATTTGGTCGCGCTAATGGGGATGTGATAGGCGTATGCGCCAAAGACCGCCTTGTATGCTGCCGTCTCTGCTACCTCATTGGGCAACGTAGAACTGCCATGCGCGTTAATGTAGCCCACCTGTTCTCCAGCAATTCCGCTCTCTGCCAGCGCCTGTCGCAGGAGGTGTTGCAATGGCATGCCATCATCGGGCAAGGCAGTCATATGGTAGGCGTTGCAATTGGAGGCAAAGGTGATAATTTCGGCATAGATATGTGCGCCGCGTGCTATAGCTATTTCGCGCTCTTCCAGCAGTAGTACGCCTGCCCCCTCTGCCATCACAAAACCGTCTCTGGCACCATCATAGGGCCGTGATGCCCGTTCAGGTTCATCATTGCGCGTACTCAGCGCCTTCATGACAGAGAAGACGTTGATACTTGAGCAATTGATGGCGGAGTCGGTACCACCCGCGAGCATACGATCAGCACGTCCCTCTTGAATCGTCCAGTACGCCTGCCCAATGGCGTCCGCTCCGGCTGAGCAACCCGTCGAGATGGCGTTGCACGGCCCATACATCTGGTGGTGCGCAGCAATCGCCGCCGATGGTGCATAAGCCATCACGAACATAGCCGTATTAATCTCACTTGCAATGTCTGTGGGTGCCTGTGTGCCATGTCGCGTCAATTTCATCCACACCTGCTCTCCTTCGTCTACCGAAGGCATCGCTGTACCAATATAGACGCCCGTAGCTTCACGTTCTGACTCGCTAAGCGCGTTGGGTAGTTTGGTAAGCCTGACAAGACCGGCATCTTCTAATGCAAGGTTGGCAGCGGCGAGCGCCAGTTGTGTTCCCCTGTCCAGATTGCTGCTCTCTTCTGCGGTGAGGCCGAGCGCATACGGGTCAAAATCCTGTATCTCACCGGCTATCCGGGTGGGTAAGATGCTCGCATCGAAACGTGTAATGCGCCGGATGCCGGAGCGACCGGCAAGGCACGCTTGCCAGAAGTTCTCCTTGCCCGTACCATTGGCTGCCAGCACCCCCAGACCCGTAATCACCACCCGTCGCTGCATCATAGATTTCTCCCTTGCAAAACATTGAAGTCATGGATACCAACCCCTACAACTCAACATGTCTGTAGATAGATACGTCAAATAGTTTCTGTTGGTGTACCCACTCTTTCAAGAAACTCAGCCATCAATACATTCACGATTTCGGCTTGCGCATACATAAAAAAACGCTCTTTACCGGCAATGACGTGATAGCCGGAACAGTTGGGTAGCTTTTGCGCCAGCCAGTGCGTTTTTGCCTCTGGCGCAAGCACATCATCTGCTCGATTGATGAGAAGAAC
>DATGJV010000866.1:0-3078 GCA_035295005.1 Ktedonobacteraceae bacterium
CGAGATGGGCTAAAACTGCGACCCGTGCTGTTCCCGCCGCCGGACAGGTGGTCATCGTCGGTGGTACTTTCACGGTGCTACTGCCTGGTGACGGAGTAGTTTGTTTTCCAGCTGGAGTAGTGGGTGTAGTATGTACAACAGGCGTTCCGCTTGCCGTTGTCGCGCCAGAAGAACCACAGGCGGCCATAAACAACACAAGACTACATCCAATGATTGCGAATAGTGTTCGATTCATAAGAATTTTTCGCATGCTTTTTTCCCTTTACAGGAGGATAGTTAGAATAGATTTACATAAGTTTCATATAATATTTATTACTATTCTGTGGGGCAAAACCCACGCACAGCAAGCTCAAATTCGAGGCATCAGCAAGCTTACTTGTACATACCTATTGCTCCATAGTTCTACTTGTCATAAGTATAACTCATAACGTGATAGAAGAATATGAGCTAGCTCATAGTTGCTAAAAATATGGACATAATGTCCACATATCTCGCTTTAACCTACGCCCGTTGACGAACGAACTAGGCGGGCGGTTGGACTACAGCCAACCGTGCTGCTTCCTCCATGCCTCATGACGCTGCATGAGCAAGGATTTCACAGCCTTTCTATCCTTGCAGCGTTGCAGTGTGCTATCTCCTACTCGCCGCTCGATAATTGTGGCAGCGTTCAGGTCGGCATGAGCCTGGAAGCCGCAGACCACGCAACAAAATGTCTGTTGATCGCGGCGATTCGCCCGGTCGGGATAATGGCAGATCTGGCACTCTTGTGAGGAATAGGCGCTCTTGACTCTGGTCGCTTGGATGCCTCGTTTGGCAGCATTCCATTCGATTTGCTCAGGGATATGGGCGAGATTGGACGCACGCAGGTAGGCATTCATGGCGCGGGCTTTGTGCTTCATCGTGGCAACTGAGAGGTGTTCATAAGCAAACTGCACACCAGGATGGTCAGCAAAGCATTCGTTCACCGCACGATTGATCTCTTGTCGCACATGCCGGATCAGGCGTTGCCCACTCTTGCTACTCGTTGAGGGAAGCTTTTTGACCCCCTTCTTTTCCAGGCACTTGCGGAGCATGGCCTTGCGCCGCCGCTTCTCCCGAACTCTCTTTTGTCGATCACGCAACTTGCCATTGAATGTTCCATAGTGCCGACCATCAGAGGTAGTCACAAAGTTGGCTATCCCGACATCCATTCCTATCACCGGGGCATCGGAGTCGGTCTGAACCGTCACGATCTCATCATAGGAAAGCGTCAACCACCAGACGCCATCCCCGCGCTTATTGAGTTGCACGCTGGTGTTGAGCTTCTTCACCTTTCCATTTTGCCAACTAGCATGGACATTTAGGGTGAAATCAATCAGATGAAGTATATTTCATTTGATCTATCGCTTTTTCTTTGAGCTTATTTTAAGCCCTACATATAATGATGTCAAGAAGTATCCCGTTCCATTAATTGAAAGAGTAAAAGTATATTCGTGTATAGAGTTTAACTTTCCTTGCTACCCATTTCGAATCATGAGGATGGGATGTTTAATATACAGCATTTTTGGTGCTGGTTCATTTCTGCTTGACAGTTCCCCAATCGTGATGTATCCTATATGCAACCAATAGAATACAGGCAAAGCGCCGATACAGGACCAGTAGGCGATGGCGAAATCGAGGAGCGAGCCGGGAGAGTGCAAGCCGGTGGATGTGGCCGCGTCGAACCCACCTGAGAGCGCCAGCGAGAGTACTTCAAAGCTGGCCGGAACCTCACCGTTAATATTGAGGGATGGTTAAGCGTATTTATATTGCTTGACCATATGAGTGGAAATGTGCCGTGAGGCTCGTTTCAAAGAAGGTGGCACCACGGGTTATGTATCTCGTCCTTTCAGAGGGCGAGTTTTTTTTATGTTCTTTTTTACTGGAGTAATCACTATGCAGTTACAATTGGATGACAGCTTAAAATCACGTATACCGGGTGTCACTTTTGGCACGGTAACTATCAATGGTGTTCACGTGCGAGAGCGCGATGATCACTTATGGGGTCAGATAGAGGCATTGAGTCAAAGGCAAGTCGGCGAATTTGTCCTGGATAGCCTGTCGGAATATGGGCAAATAGCAGCTGTGCGCGGTCTGCAAAAATCGTTTGGCTTTGACCCGACCCGTTACCGTCCCTCGTCCGAGGCGTTGTTGCGGCGCGTCCTCAAGGGCCAGGGATTGCATCAAATTAATAGCGCCGTGGATGTCAACAATCTCTGCTCGCTGGAGTTTCTTCTACCGATGTGCATCTATGACCTGCGCAATGTACAGGGGCAGGTCAGGGTGCGCGTCGGGGAGCCTGGCGAAGAGTATCCGGGCATCGGACGCCAGGTATTCCAGGCTGCCAGCAAAGTTATTATCGCCGATGATTACGGCGTGATGGGCAGCACTGTTTCTGACTCCGAACGTACTAAAGTCACAACGGAGACAACGGATATTCTCCTGGCAATCTACGCGCCAGCCAGGATGGAGCCATCTGTGATACAACGATACGCAGCACTGGCTGGACAACGAATGGTGGAATTTAATGGCGGTCGCGCAAGTGATGCACTTGCGCTGACCGTGTAGGAGGCAACTTACTATGCGAATGTCACAAATGCTTTCAAAAACGCTGCGCGAGGTGTCTCGCGACTCGGAAGGCGGCAATCAAGAACTACTCGTGCGCGGCGGCTTTGTGCGCCAGCTCACATCAGGCGTTTATAGCTACTTGCCACTCGGTAATCGCGTGATACGCAAAATCTCGCAGATTATTCGTGAAGAAATGGATAATGCCGGTGGACAGGAAGTGAGCATGCCGGTTATTCAACCCAAAGACCTGTGGGATGCACGCCCGGCCAATGGCGGCCCAACCCGCGCCGAGTCAATGGGTGACGTGCTGTTCAAACTGAAGGATCGTAAGGGACGCGATATGGTGCTTGGCCCGACGCATGAAGAGGTCGTGACCAATCTGGTGGCCGATTTCGTGCGCAGTTACCGCGATTTGCCGCAACTGATTTACCAGATACAGACCAAGTTGCGCGACGAGCCACGTCCTCGTGGTGGTCTATTGCGCGTGCGCGA
>DATGJV010000867.1:0-3250 GCA_035295005.1 Ktedonobacteraceae bacterium
TAATGCGCATCAGCCGTTGCTCCTGCACAGGTGTTCGTTGTACTCTCTGTACCTTCCCACTTGATTGGCTGTGTAGTGCGGAGATACGCTCCACGATAGGCGCGAAGAGATCGGTTGTATAAACATCCTCTGCCCCTTGCAGAACGCAAAGAATCCGCTCAAAACCCAGGCCAACATCAATGGAGCGTTGTTGCAGTGGTTCGTAGCGTCCTTCCGCTGTTTTGTTGTACTGCAAGAATACGTTGTTGCCAATCTCAATATATTTGCCGCAATGGCAGCCGGGGCGACAATCTGGGCCATGTGCGGGCCGTCCGGTGTCGTAGAACAGTTCTGAATCTGGGCCGCAAGGGCCGGGTAGACCACCAAGTTCCCACCAGTTGTCCTCTTTTTGCAGAGCATAAATGCGTTCCGGGGGTATGCCCAGCGACAACCAGACCTGTTCCGCCTCGTTGTCACGCGGCGCATCGCTATCGCCAGCAAAGATGGTAACGGCGATGCGTTCCTGCTCCAATCCCAGCACCTCGGTAAACCATTGCAGCGTCCAGCGCAGCGAATCTTGCTTCCAGTAGTCTCCTAAAGACCAGAAACCGAGCATCTCAAAGAAGGTGAGATGGCTGATGTCACCCACCTCCTCGATATCGTCGGTGCGCAAACATTTTTGCACATTTGCCAGACGCCGCCCACCTGGATGTACCTCACCCATAAAATTGGGGATAAGAGATTGCATGCCCGCGCTGGTAAACAAGACGCTCTGATCGTTCTCAGGCACAAGTGGCACTGAGGGCAGAATCGTATGTCCGCGCTCACTGCAAAATGTGAGAAACGCCTGTCGCAATTCGTTTCCTGTCATTGTTCTTCCTCCTGTTTCAATGTGTGAACAAACAAAAAGCCCGCCTCTCAGAATGAATCTGAGGGCGGGCAGAATACCCGTGGTACCACCTCTGTTGAAGTCAAAAGACTCCCACTCTACATCCGGCTCCGCGTCTATGCAGTGTCAATGCTTTCTGTGATATACCCATGCATGTTGCGACACCAGATGGCCCAGTTAATGGTGGGCAACCAGTAAACCTCCAGGGTGGCCCGCACGTTTTGCGCTATGTTGAGCTTTCACCGTCCTCAACTCGCTGCTCTCGGTTGGCGTGCTTCATCCCTTTCACGGGTTCTGTATGTTATTTTTTAGTAGTATAGCATGTGTGGGAAGGCATGGTCAAATTTTTGTAAGGATGCACTTACAAGTACTTCTAGAGCCAGATGTGTTGCTGTCTGCGCTCCCACTCCTTACTTTCAAGTGCGTCGCTACTATTAAAGCCCCAGCGCATGGCTGCTATATCAAAGACGAGTAATAAAAACAAGAATGCAAGAATGATAAGCATATAATCCTCCTGGTTATTTCTCTATAAAGAACTTGTCTATCTAATGAACAGTGTACAGTCATTTTGTGCTAAAATACAGGGAAAAGGCAAAGTATTTGTGGCTCATAACTTACGATACGAAGGAAAAAACCTACTATGGCTTTAGAATTCGAGAAAATGCTTGACTCGACTGGATGGTTACTCCTCCAGGAATTACAACTGAATGCACGCCTCTCTTTTAGCGAATTGGGGCAACGTGTAGGACTCTCTGCACCGGCGGTAGCTGACCGTATCCACCGCATGGAAGAGGCTGGCATCATTACCGGCTATCGCGCCGAAGTCAATACGAGCAAACTTGGTCTACCAGTGAAGGCCATTATTCGTCTGGGCAGCGTTGCCGGTCAAAGTTGCACTACGGTAGCTCTCCGTGTCAGTGAAATCCCTGAAGTGATTGAATGTTATCGTGTCACTGGCAGCGACTCGGTGATCATCAAAGTTGTCGCTACCTCCGTTACTCACTTAGAACGCATCATTGACCAGCTGAGCCTCTATGGTCTGCCAACAACCTCGATTGTCCTCTCGAAACCAATACAGAAACAGACCATCACACGCGAAATGGTTGAGCGCGGAGAAACAGAAGAGAGTATGCTCTCGCAAAATGAAGCATTTCGATTTTGACAGATTTTTTTGATAAACAGGAGGGCTTCTGGCAGAAATTAATGATGATGTGCTAAAGTATGGATGGGGTTGACGCTGGCTGACAGCCAGTGTCAACCCCATCCGTACTCTGAAAATCGGTCTGCTTGCGGGCGACTAGAGGCACAGTGCGACCTTTGCGACGCTCTACTCAATCACATAGCAGTCATCATCCCAAAGAGGCCATGCTGCTCATTCTGAATACCGGCGGTGAAGAAGAGCTGGTTCGCCTGACTACCGCTCCCAAAGGCTAACGCCCAGAGATGGTCATTGATAATCGGTTTGCCGGAACTATCGTCCAGTGTCCCCAGGAACGCGCCTGTAGTGGGATCAAAGGCATGAATACGTCCACTGCCGAAATTGCCAACCAGTAAATCGTTGCTGAACTGCCCATAACTGGCAGGAGCCATTGCCACACCCCAGGGCAAATTGAGCTGGCTGTGTGAGATGAGACGCTTGATAAAATTGCCATTGGTGTCGAAGATATCCACGAACCCGTGACCCACACCCGCTTTGCGGTCCTGTCGCGCATACTCGACGTAGAGGTTGCTGCCAATCAGTTGGATGTTAAATGGCGCGTACCCTGCTGGAATACTGGCATCTTTGAAGGAACCTTGTAAACTGGCAGGGGCAAAATTCTTATCGAAGACATCAATGGTGCCAGCAGCGAAATTTGCGGCATAGAGGAAGGTGCCCGACTGGTTATTGCCAATGGCAAGCCCCGTGTACACCGCCTTGCCCGAATTGTTCACAGCGACAATGGCATGGGTCGCGTCTACGCCTGGACTCCAGCCCGATATCGTGCCATCCAGGGAGTCAAACAGGAAGAGGCTGGCACCGGATTTCCCGTTCTCAGTGACGACGAAGCCCGCAGTACTGTTGTAGACGGTGCCAGTTGGTGTACCAGCAGTGCCACCAGGGGCCGGTGGAATCGTGACGATGAGCGGCTGCGGCTTCCCTTTCCCATTATAGAGCGTGGACAGACCGGTTCCTTCGTCCGAGATCCAGAATGGGGAGCTTGGAGCAAAGGATATACCCCAGGGATTGACCAGGTTCTTATCGGTGAACTTCGCCATCCCTGAGATGTCAGAGGTCAAGTTTGTCTGTTGGTAGAAGCCGCCCGAAGTGGATCGAGCGGAGGCCGTCGCCGGAAATAACAGCATCAGGAGTACGACAAGAGCGTAAAAAGTGACCAGAAACCG
>DATGJV010000868.1:0-4282 GCA_035295005.1 Ktedonobacteraceae bacterium
CAAATGAATAAGGAAGCAAGAAATTCGTTACTGCTCAGGTTCTGTATACAGAACCTGAGCAGTAACGAATTTCTTGCTTCCTTATTGCCCTAACCGTTGCAGGAAGTTGGCGACGGTGCGCAGACCTTTGAAGAATTGGGAGAGCGAATATTTTTCGTTGGGCGAGTGCAGGTTGTCATCGGGCAAACCAAAACCCATCAGCACAACCGGGGCATGCAGTACCGAGTCAAACAATGCTGCTATGGGAATCGAACCGCCTTCGCGCAAATAGACCGGTTCCTTGCCATATACGTCCTTGAGCGCATCTGACGCCGCTCGCATCGCTGATGAATCGGGCTGTACCAGCATACCTTCGCCACCATGAATTTCGTGAACAATGACCTCAACACCCGCAGGTGCCAGTTCTTGCACTTGACGTTCAAAAAGCGCGAACGCTTCCTTAGAGCGCACATCGGCTGGCAGACGCAAGCTGATTTTGGCTTTGCCCCACGCGGGAATCACCGTCTTGGCTCCTTCGCCTGTGAAGCCGCCGGTGATGCCGTGAACCTCCAATGTTGGACGCGCCGCGATACGCTCCATTGGCGGATACTCGTTCTCACCTGAGAATTGCGAAACGCCCATCTCTTCCAGCAGAGACTCGTTGATGTGCAGCGGGTCTTCCTCCCAGAATTTCTTCTCAGCCGTTGTGGGCTTGCGCACCTTATCGTACAACCCCGGAATATGAATATGCCCATCAACGCCCTTGAGACCGGCAATAATCAGCGCCAGTGCATGCAGTGGGTTGGGCGCGACGCCGCCATACGAACCGGAGTGCAGGTCGCGCTTCGGCCCGCGTACCTCGACTTCGGTATAGATGATGCCACGTAATCCCGTAATCAGCGCCGGAATATCCTTCGCGGGCATGTGCGTATCGCAAATAAAGGCCGCGTCACACTTTAAACGGTCGGGATGCGCCTTGACATACGCCTCAACCGACTCGCCACCGGCCTCTTCCTCGCCTTCAATCAGCACCTTCACATTGACGGGCAGCGCACCGTTGACCGCCATCAGCGACTCCAATGCCTTAATGACGAGCATCGTCTGGCCCTTGTCGTCGCATGCTCCGCGACAGTACAGGTTATCGCCGCGAATCGTTGGCTCGAACGGCGGCGACTCCCATAATTCAATCGGGTCTACAGGTTGCACATCGTAATGCCCGTAGACCAGTAGCGTCGGTTTGCCCGCCGCCTTGAGCCATTCACCATATACCAGTGGATGTCCCTGCGTCGCAACGACCTCAACATTGTCAAAACCAATGCGCTTCAATTGAGCGACGGCATACTCAGCAGCCCGGAGAATGTCCTTCGCGTGTTCCGGCAATGTGCTAATACTCGGTATGCGCAGCCAGCCTTTCAAATCATCAAGAAAGCCCTGCTCATGCTCCGTAATATACGTTTCCACTTGCGTCATAGCCACAATGTCCTTTCAATCTAGATATGTAAGTGATAGTCCATATGGTAGCAGTAGCAGGGGAGATTGTCCAGAGGGTGACGAAGCATAATTACGGCAAAAGGTCAGGACACCCGCAAGGGGCCAGGGTACCCGCAAAGGGATACCCCTACCATACGCGGCGACCTCGTGTATAGTAGGGGTATCCCCTTGCGGGTACCCTGGCCCCTCTTCACCGCTTTGCCTTGACAATCTCCCTTTCCCCAGGTATTCTTTATATATATTCCATATAGTAGAGAGAATTCCACATTTTGGAATAGCAAAGGACGCGGTTCCCTTTTGAATTATTTGGGGGTATATGGATAAAACGGCTGTAATAGATACCAAAGTTGGGGTGCTGGATAAAGCTATGAGCATCTTGCAGGTCTTTCCAAATGGAGAGGTTGCTCTATCGCCGGTCCAGCTTGCTAAATATACGAAAATGCCTCTGCCTACGGTCTACAGGCTGGCAGGGTCATTGTGCGAACACGGCATGTTGATAAAAGAAGGACAAAGCTTTCGCCTGGGTATGACGCTGTTACGACTGGGGGCAATGGTCGCGGAAGGCATTGATTTGCGAGCGAGAGCGTTGCCCCATTTGCGCTGGTTGAACAGTCAGACGGACGAGAACGCGGAATTGCACATACGCAGCGAAGAGACACGCATGGCAATTGAGGTAGTGCGCAGCTCGCATAATCTGCGTTCATTCGTGGATATCGGTACTCCTCTGCCTCTGCATATCGGTGCTGGCGGAAAAGCTTTGCTGGCATGGTTGCCCGATAGGGAGCAGGACGCTTTGATAGCAAAAAGCATCGCACGCTTTAAGCGTCCGCTACGCAATGTGGAGGCGCTGAAGCACGCGCTGGCAAAAGTGCGTTCGACAGGTTGGGTGTCGAGTGAGGGCGAGCGAGCGGCAAACGTGTCAGCTATCGCAGCCCCTGTTTACGATGTGAACAGGGAGGTTGTCGGAGCAATGGTGCTGGCTGCTCCGACAATACGACTTGGCACAAAGGAGCGGAGCAAGTTTGCCCCGCTGGTTTGTGAGGCGGCCAGCCGCACATCGCGTGATATGGGATATATCCCGCCAAAAAAGCAGACGCATGTACTGCTCGCGGGCAAGGGGAGCGAGTTGCTCGCGCACCCTGCCCGGGGGACAGGTAATGAGGGGAGCGAGTCGGCGGCACCTCTGGAAGGCTCGCTACAACATAGTTCTTGATGAAAGAGAAGCATCAATGGTGATGGACAACAGGCAGCAGCCGCTCAATGGGGTGCGGGTATTAGAGCTTGGCTCGTTCGTGGCCGCTCCACTCGCGGCGCGTATCCTGGCCGATTTTGGCGCGGATGTTATAAAAGTTGAGCCACCCCGGCGTGGCGATGAACTGCGCACGTGGGGAACAATGCTACCCATCGAGAGTGGTCAGATATCGGCATGGTGGTTGGCGCAATCGCGTAACAAGCGTTTGATTACGCTGGACCTGCATAAGCCGGAGGGTCAGAAGCTGGCGTTGCGGCTGGTTGAGCATTCCGATATTGTGATTGAGAACTTCCGTCCGGGACGCCTTGAGAGCTGGAATCTGGGCTACGAGCAGATGCGGGCTGTCAATCCTCGTGTGGTCTTCGTGCGTATCTCCGGTTTCGGACAGAGCGGCCCCTATCGAGAGCGGGCAGGTTATGGCAACGTGGGCGAGTCAATGGGTGGAGTGCGTTACGTGACGGGTTTTCCCGACCGTCCGCCGGTACGCATTGGCGTGAGCCTGGGTGATGCACTGGCGGCGCAGCAGGCGGCCTTTGGAGCGGTGATGGCGCTGCGTGCCAGTGAACGCGACGGGGAAGGGCAGGTGGTTGATGTGGCGATTACCGAATCCGTGTTCGCACTGACCGAGGCCATGCTGACGGAATATAAGCATGCCGGTATTGTGCGCGAGCGTATGGGCAACAGCATGCTGCGTGCCGCCCCTTCAAACGTCTACCAGACGGATGATGGACACTGGCTGGCGATTGGGGGCAATGGCGAGAACGTCTTCCGTCGCCTTGCCCAGGCTATGGGGCGGGCGGCGCTGGTCGAAGATGAGCGTTTTCGCGATAACCACGCCCGCGTCGCGCACCATCGTGAACTTGATGAGATTGTCGGTAGCTGGGTTGCGGCGCTCTCGCTAGATGAGGCACAGGCAATACTGGATGAGGCGGGTGTGCCGGCTGGCCCCGTCATGAGCATCGCAGATATCGCCGCCGACGAGCAGTACCAGGAACGCGGTATGATTGCCGCGGTTCCCGATGAACGTATGCCGGAAGGCGTCACCTACATGCCTGGTATTGTCCCACATTTAACAAAGACGCCCGGCGTAATCACGCATAGCGGCGGCAATTTAGGAGCCGATAACGCGGCCATTTATGGCAATTTTCTGGGCCTGACTATGGAGGATTTGGCACGATTGGAGGCGGAAGGAGTCATTTAATGTAGGGGTCCGCTTGAGCGCCCCCAGGGGATGTAGGGGCCCGCTTGAGCGCGCCCCCTGGCACAAGCCGCAGCGATGTGCCAGTCAGCCCATATATTGCCGAATTACGATTACACTGTCAATCCGCATTATTGCGTTCCCTGGACCGTGAGACAGGGCAGGAGTTATCACATGTTGAATGCGAACCAGTGGCCCACGCAGGTCACCGTTGTTGATGTCACGCCGCGTGACGGTCTGCAGGACGCCGACCGCTTTGTGACTTCCGAGCAGAAACTGGCCTTTATTGGTGCATTGATAGAGGCTGGTATCCGTGCGATAGAGGTCACATCTTTTATGCATCCTAAATGGATACCGCAGCT